>JALYQN010000126.1 GCA_030855835.1 Actinomycetota bacterium
GGCAGTCGCTTAGAGCCAGTGCTTGCGCCGGAAGTAGAGCACGGTGAGCAGCATCGAGCCGCCAATCAGCCCGAGCGCCCAGAGATAGCCGAGCCGCCAGTGCAGCTCGGGCATCTGGTCGAAGTTCATGCCGTACACGCTCGCGATCAGCGTCGGCGCCAGGAACAGGGCACCCCATGCCGAGATGCGCCGAACGTCCTCGTTCTGCCGCAGGTTGATCTGCGCCATGGTGGCCGACAGCACGTTGTCCAGTGTCCGGTCGAGCGCGTCCACCGCCTCGGCGATCCGGGCCACGTGGTCGGCCACGTCGCGGAAGAACGGGATCTCGTCTTCGCCCACCTCGTCGACGTCGTCGGACACGAAGCGGGCCAGCGGTTCCCGCAGCGGCACGACCGCGCGGCGCACCTCGAGCAGCTCGCGCTTGAGCCGGTAGATGCGCTCGGAGTCGGCGCTCCGGGTGGGCGAGAGGACCGACTCCTCCACCTGCCCGACGTCGAGCTCGAGCTCAGTCGCCACCTCGTCGTAACGGTCGACGATGCCGTCTATCACCGCGTACAGCCCCGCCACCGGGCCGTGCCCGAGGATCTCCGCGTGCGCCTCGGCAAAGCGGCGGTAGCCCTCCAACCCCGGACCCCGGCCGTGCCGCACCGTCACCAGGTAGTCGGCGCCGATGAAGATCGCCACCTCCCCGGTCTCGACCTCGTCATCGGCGGCGTACGACAGCGTCTTGAGCACGAGGAACAGCCCGTCACCGTAGCGCTCCATCTTCGGCCGCTGGTGTGCGGTCACCGCGTCTTCGACCGCCAGTGGATGCAGGCCCAGCGCGTCGGCGTACGTCTGCAGCTCGTCCGCCTCCGGCTCGTACAGCCCGAGCCAAAGGAAGCCACCGTCGACACCTGCCGCCTCCCGCGCGGCGTGCACGTCGGCCCGGAACGACGGCTCGTCCACCCGCTCGCCCTGCCGGTAAACCGCGCAGTCGATGATCACCGGCTCATTGTGACCCGTGCCGGCCCGCTCAGGTCCCTAGGCTGGTTCCATGCCCACCCTCGTCCTGGTCCGTCACGGCCGTACGTCGGCCAACGTCTCCGGTGTGCTCGCCGGCCGCACCCCTGGCGTGCACCTCGACCAGACGGGTCGCGAGCAGGCCGAGCGCGCCGGGTCACGGTTGGCCGGCGTACGGCTGGTCCGGGTGGTGACCAGCCCGCTCGAGCGGACCGTGCAGACCGCGCGCGCGGTGGTGCGCGCCCAACCAGAGCCGGGCCGGGCGGGTCTGCGGCTGCGCCGCGACCGCGGCCTGGTGGAGTGCGGGTACGGCAGCTGGACCGGTCGGCCGCTGAAGGAGCTGACCAAGGACCCGATGTGGAAGACGGTGCAGACGCACCCCAGCGCGGCGACGTTTCCCGGCGGGGAATCGCTGGCCGACGTGCAGCATCGCGCGGTTGCGACGGTACGGCGGCACGAGGCGGAGGTCGCCGCCGAGCACGGCGACGGTGAGGTCTGGGTGGCGGTCAGCCATGGCGACGTGATCAAGGCGGTGCTCGCCGACGCGCTCGGGCTGCACCTCGACCAGTTCCAGCGGATCGTCGTCGACCCCGGTTCGGTCAGCGTGGTCCGCTACACCGCGAACCGACCGTTCGTCCTGCACGTCAACGACCTCGGCAGCGACCTGTCCACGCTCGCACCGACCAAGCGTCGCCGCCGTCGGGGGACTGCCCGTGCCGGATCGGGCTCGGACGCGGTGGTCGGAGGCGGCGCAGGCCCGACCGGTGAGCCGGCGGCATAAGGTTTCGGCATGCTCGTGCACCGCCACGACCCGCCCGACCGCTTCGTGGCCGGGACGGTCGGCGAGCCCGGGCAGCGCGCGTTCTACCTGCAGGCGCGCACCGGGCGGCTTGTGACCAGCGTGTCGCTGGAGAAGGAGCAGGTGGCGATCCTCGCCGAGCGGATCGTCGTCCTGCTCGACGAGCTGGTCCGCACCGGTGACGTGGCCGAGGCCGACGCCGGCCAGGTGGCGGCCGACGTCGACCCGCTCGAGCAGCCGCTGATCGAGGAGTTCCGGGTGGGCACCATGACGCTGTCGTGGGACGCCGACGACAAGCGGGTCGTCATCGAGGCGTTCCCGGTAGGCGAGGAGGAGACCGAGCCCGGGGCTGCCGAGTCGGGTGCCGCGGAGGACGCGCCCGGGTCCCCAGCCGGACGGGAGGGACCGGTACCGGGAACCGCACCCGGTGCCGGAGCCGCCGACCTCCCGGCCGGTGACGCCGACGACGGCGCGGTCTCGGAGGTGTTCGTCGTCCGGCTGCTCCCGGAGGCCGCCCGAGGGTTTGCGGGCCGGGCGGCAACGGTGGTGTCGGCCGGCCGGCCCGCTTGTCCGTTCTGTGGCCAGCCACTGGACCCGGACGGCCACCTGTGCCCACGCTCCAACGGCCACAAGCGGGTCGCCCCTTGAGCGAGCCGGTGCGCCTGCCCACCCGGCCGGACGAGAAGACGGTGCTGGACTGCCTGACGCATGGCACGCTCGAGGTCGACGCGCGGGTGCTGCCGGCCTCCAACGCCACCTTCGTCGGTGAGATCAGCGGCAGCGGGCTCACCATGCGCTGCGTCTACAAGCCGGTACGCGGTGAGCGTCCGCTCTGGGACTTCCCGACCGGCACGCTCGCGGCCCGCGAGGTCGCCGCGTACGAGGTGTCCCGGCAAGCCGGGTGGAACGTCGTCCCGGCGACCGTGCTGGGCGACGGGCCGTTCGGTCCCGGCATGGTGCAGGAGTGGGTCGAGACCGGTCACACCGAGCTGGTCGGGCTGGTGCCGGAGGGACAGGTACCGAGCGGCTGGCGGCACGTGCTGGACGCCTGGGACGCCGACGAGCGACCGGTGTCGCTGGTACACGCCGACGACCCCGCGCTGCGCCGGATGACGGTGTTCGACGCCGTGGTCAACAACGCCGACCGCAAGGCCGGGCATGTGCTCGCGGCCGACCAGGCCGGCACGGTCGCCCCCGCAGCCGGGAGCACGGTCCGCGGCTGTGACCACGGGTTGACCTTCCACTCAGACGACAAGCTGCGGACCGTGCTCTGGGGGTGGGCCGGCGACCCGCTGGTCGACGCCGACCTCCAGCCGGTTCGGTCGCTTCTGGTTGCGCTCGACGGTGGCGGCGAGCTGCGCGCCTTGCTGGAACGACTGCTGTCCGGCCGCGAGCTGTCCCGGCTGCGGTTCCGTGCGCAGCTGCTGCTGCAGCGCCGACGCTTCCCGCTTCCGCCCGAGGGATGGCGGGCGGTGCCGTGGCCGATCTTCTGACCCTGCCGATCGCCGCCGACTAGGGTCGCGCAATGCGCGCCTGGGC
>JALYQN010000135.1 GCA_030855835.1 Actinomycetota bacterium
GCGGCGCTGACCGACGAGGCGGTCAGCGATGCCGCGTTCGACTCGGTCGAGCGACTGCGGTCCGCCGTCGACACCGTCGGAACCGACGTGCTCGTCGGTGGTGGCACCGCGATCCAGCTCGACACCCAGAATGCCTCCCAGCGCGACAACCGGGTGGTGATCCCGCTTGTCCTGCTGGTGGTGCTGCTGATCCTCGGCGCGCTGCTGCGAGCGATCGTGGCGCCGGTGCTGCTGGTGCTGACGGTCGTGCTGTCGTTCGGCACCGCACTCGGGTTGAGTGCGCTGGTCTTCGAGTACGCGTTCGGGTTCGGCGGGGCCGACAGCTCGTTCCCGCTGTTCGTCTTCGTGTTCTTGGTGGCGCTAGGCATCGACTACAACATCTTCTTGATGACCCGGGTGCGCGAGGAGGCCCTCGACCATGGCACCCGCCGCGGTGCGCTGATCGCGCTTGCCGCCACCGGCGGCGTGATCACGTCAGCCGGACTGGTGCTCGCGGCGACGTTCGCGGTGCTGGCGACGCTGCCGCTGACGTTCCTCACCGAGATGGGGTTCGCGGTCGCGCTGGGCGTGCTGCTCGACACGATCATCGTGCGGGCGGTGCTGGTGACGGCGCTCAACCTCGACGTGGGCCCGAAGATGTGGTGGCCGAGCGCACTGGCCCGCCGGCCCGAAGGCGAAACCGCTGTCCCGGACGAGCACGAGCCGGCGCACCCCCACTCCCGCCAGCGGGTCAGCTGAGGAGGCGCCGGCACGTAAGATTCATTCATGGACTTCGTCGGTTACGCCGAGGGAGCCGCGCGACTGGTCAACGCGCCGATGTCCGATCCGGACGACCTGGCCGGCTTCCTGTCCGATCGGGACTGGCTGAGCGCGCGGGTCATCGACCGTGACCCGCGTACGCTGCGCCGGTTCACCGCCGAGCTGCGGGAGGTCTTCCAGGCGTCGTCGGGCGGTGACGAGCAGTCGGTGGTCGCCCGGCTCAACGCCTTGCTGTCCACCCACCGGGTCACCCCGCACATCGCCGGGCACGACTCCCAGTCATGGCACCTGCACGTCGCGAACGCGTCATCGGTGCCGGAGCTGCTGATCGCCGAGGCGCTGCTCGGTCTGGCCACTGTCGTCTGCGAGTCCGGGCTGCACCGGCTCGGCGTGTGCCAGGCCACCGCCTGCGACGACGTCTTCGTCGACACCTCCCCGAACCGGTCCCGGCGGTACTGCTCCGACCGCTGCTCGTCGCGGGCCAACGTGGCGGCGTACCGGGCCCGGCAACGGTCGGAGCAACGAGCCGAACCGGTGCCCGGGTGAGCGCCGGCGGACCGCTCATCGTCCAGTCCGACAAGACGCTGCTGCTCGAGGTCGACCATGACGACGCGGCCGAGTGCCGCCGCCAGATCGCCCCGTTCGCCGAGCTCGAGCGCTCGCCCGAGCACGTGCACACCTACCGGTTGACCCCCCTCGGGCTGTGGAACGCGCGCGCCGCCGGTCACGACGCCGAGCAGGTCGTTGACGTCCTGCTCGGATTCAGCAGATACCCGGTCCCGCACGCCCTGCTGGTCGACATCGCCGAGACCATGTCGAGGTACGGCCGGCTCCGGCTCGACAAGCACCCCACCCACGGGCTGGTGCTCACAGCCACCGAGCGCCCGGTGCTCGAGGAGGTGCTGCGCGCACGCCGGCTGGCACCGATGCTGGGGGCCCGCCTCACCGACCCCCAGTTCGAGCTGGACGGCGGCGCGGTCGTGGTGCACCCATCGCAACGCGGTGCGCTCAAGCAGGCTCTGCTCAAGCTCGGCTGGCCGGCCGAGGACCGGGCCGGCTACGTCGACGGCGAGGCCCACCGGATCGACCTCGACGAGTCTGCGTGGTCGCTGCGGCCGTACCAGCGGGAGGCGGCTGAGTCGTTCTGGCACGGCGGCTCCGGGGTCGTGGTGCTGCCATGCGGGGCCGGCAAGACCCTGGTCGGCGCCGCGGCGATGGCCCGGGCCGACGCCACCACGCTGATCCTCGTCACCAGCACGGTCGCGGCCCGGCAGTGGCGCGACGAGCTGCTGCGACGCACCTCGCTCACCGAGCACGAGATCGGCGAGTACACGGGGGCACGCAAGCAGGTACGACCGGTGACGATCGCGACCTACCAGGTGCTGACCACCAGGCGCAAAGGCGTGTTCACCCACCTCGAGCTGCTGGACGCAAGGGACTGGGGTCTGGTGGTCTACGACGAGGTGCACCTGCTACCGGCGCCGGTGTTCCGGATGACGGCCGACCTGCAGGCGCGGCGCCGGCTCGGCCTCACCGCGACCCTGGTGCGCGAGGACGGCCGGGAGGGCGACGTGTTCAGCCTGATCGGGCCCAAGCGGTACGACGCGCCCTGGCGGGACATCGAGACCCAGGGCTACATCGCGCCGGCCGAGTGCATCGAGGTGCGGGTGAGCCTCGACGACGCGGAGCGGATGGCCTACGCCACCGCCGAGCCGGAGGACCGCTACCGGCTCGCGACCTCTGCGGCGGTGAAGCCGCGGGTGGTGGACCATCTGGTGGCCCGGCACGCCGGCGAGCCCACGCTGGTCATCGGGCAGTACCTGGACCAGATCGACGAGCTCGGCGAGCGACTGGGCGCGCCGGTGGTCACCGGTCAGACCAGCGTGAACGAGCGCCAGCGCCTGTTCGAGGCCTTCCGGGCCGGGGACGTGCCGTTGCTTGTGGTGAGCAAGGTCGCGAACTTCTCCGTCGACCTGCCGGAGGCCAGTGTGGCGATCCAGGTGTCCGGGTCGTTCGGCTCCCGACAGGAGGAGGCGCAGCGGCTAGGACGCCTGATGCGACCGAAGGCCGACGGGCGGCCGGCTCGCTTCTACGCCGTGGTGGCGCGCGACACCGTCGACGCCCGGTTCGCCCAGCACCGGCAGCGGTTCCTGGCTGAGCAAGGCTACGCGTACTCCATCGTGGACGCCGACGACCTGCTCGCCGACCGCTGACGGCCGCCAGTGCCGCGGCGGCCGGGGACCGGGGACCGGGGACCTCAGCGCAGCTGCGCCTGCAGGCTGGTGGCGAGCTGGGCATGGTCG
>JALYQN010000170.1 GCA_030855835.1 Actinomycetota bacterium
TGAACGGTCAGCTGCGGTCGGTCGAGCGGGTGAGGTTGTCGCCGCGGACGCGCCCCGGGCGGCCGCCGCGCCGCACTATGGAACCTCCCTACCACCGAGATTGTGACCATGCCTCCCAGCCGGATCAAGCTGCGCGGGATCCGTCCTGCGCTGAAGCGCCACAGCTTCGTGGTGCGCTGGGGCGCCGCGGTCGCGATGAGCGTGCTGCTGACCGGTTGGGTGGAGTACGTGTTCGCCTCGCACCAGCTGGAGCAGCGACTGCTCGAGCAAGCCGCGGACACCCACCTGTTCGAGGCGCAGGAGCTGGAGGAGGCGTTGGCAGAGGCGCCCACGCCATCGGCGCTCCGGCGGACTCTGGACGACACGGTGGCCGACCTCGCCGCTCGCACCGGATTGCTGTACGTCGGGGTGTTCGACGCGGACGGCGCGCTGCTGAGCGCCGCCGGGGAGTCGGGCGAGCCCGACGATTCCGCGGATCATTGTGTCTCCGCCCTTGGCGGTGGTGACGAGGTCGGCCCGAAGGCGCTGGGTGATTCTCGCCTCGGGGTGCGACATCGACCCGGGTGTCGCCTCGGGTGGGCGTCGGCTGTCCCGCTTCAAACTTCTTGGCAGACCGGTTGTGAGGGCATGATCGGCGTCTGAGCCGAGGAGGTGCCGGATGGGTCGTCCACCTTTGATCGCGCCGGAGAAAAAGATCCGCGTGGTGCTCGCTGTCCTTGCTGGTGAGGTCTCGGTCTCGGAGGCTGCGCGCAAGGAGCAGGTCAGCGAGCAATCGATCCACCGGTGGAAGGCCGACTTCGTTGAGGCCGGCAAGGTCGGGCTGATCGCTGGGCGGGCGGGCCCGTCGACGCGGGAGCAGCAGTTGGAGGCCGAGGTCGCTGAGTTGACCCAGGCGCTGGGTGAGGCGCATCTGGAGGCGCGGGTCTGGAAGAAGTTCGCTGAGGGCCGTCCGGGCCCTTCGAAGACCTCGAGGTAGCCAGGGTCGAGGTGGGGATGCCGACCACGAGGTTCTGCGCACTGTTCGGCATCCCGGAGCGCACCTACCGCCGCTGGCAGGCCAGGTCCCGGGCCGGCCAGCCGGCGAAGGGCCCGTGGCCGCGCCTGGCGCGGCAGACCCACCGCGACGTGGTGGTGGCGTTCGCGACCCAGCACCCGGCGTGGGGGCACCGCAAGATCTGGGCGATGGCCCGGCACTCGGGTCATCTGGTGACGGCCTCGACGGTGCTGCGGATCCTTGACGATGAAGGGCTATTACTCAAGGCCAACTACCAGCGCGAACGCCGCTAACTGGCCCAGGCTCGACGTGCCGCGTTCGCCGAATCGCCCACTGGACCGAACCAGGTCTGGCAGTTCGACTTCTCCGAGTACGAGACCACCAAGGGCGGCACCTGGCGAGTCGCCGGGATCGCGGACTACTGGTCCAAGTACGAGTTCGGCTGGCACTGGTCACCGACCGCCAACCAGTTCGACGCGATCACCGCCGTCGAGCTCGCCATCACCGAGGCCGAGAAGCTTCTCGGGCACCAACTGGCCGACCTGTGTCGAGTCGATGAGCAAACCGGTGAGCTGCTGCCCGCGATCACCTTGGTCACCGACAACGGCGGCCCGTTCCAATCGTTTCGCTTCGGTGCGTTCATCACTGCCCAGCCCGCGCTGAGCCACGTGCGGACCAGGGTCAAGAGCCCGGGCCAGAACGGCGTCCGGGAACGCGCCTTCGGATCGCTGAAGTACGAGCGGCTCTATCGCGAGCCCATCGACGACCCGCTGGACCTGGTCCGTGAGGCCGAAGCCTTCCGCATCGAGTTCAACACCATCCGGCCGCACGAGGCGCTCGCCTGGAACCGGCCGCGCGAGGTCCACCTTGGCCTCACCGACCCGACGAACCCCAACTTTCCCGAGCCCGAATTCCTGCCACTTCCTTGACGCGGGACATCGGCTTCACGGCGGTGGTGCGAGGTCCTCGGGACAGGTCGCTGCTGTCAGCCGGGGGACGGTGTGAGCTCGGAGCCGGTCGACCGCGGTGAGCAGCAGTCCGCTCCAGCGGCCGGCACAGGTCAGGTGCAACACCGCCCGGCGCCCACAGGCAGCGAGCCTGCCAGCGGCGGAGAACAGCCGTAGCCCCGTTGGGTTCCCACCGCCGCGTCTCGTGCCCGTCCAGCGCGAGTAGCTGAGTCCAGGCGACGAGGTCACCGCGAGCGCGACCACGCCGCACCAGATCCGGTTCTGGTCGAAGTCGTGCAGTGGGAGGTTTGGCCAGGTCGGTGTCCTTGGCGCAGCGGATCCGGTCTTCGACTCGGGCTCGGCGAGAGTGTCGCAGCTTGAGCACCGACAGCTGGTGTTTAGTCGCGAACGCTGTCAGCCGGCGCGCTCGGCGTCGGTCAGCCGCAGCTGCGCGCTCACGGGTGGGGGCGTTCGGCCCGCACGATGACCCGCATCCCCGATGGCCACGACGACAAGTCGAGCAGCCCGGTGGCCTCGCCGACCGACGCGCCACGCTCCATGCTTGCTTCGGGATCAACCGCACGGTGTCGGCGAAGGTGTCGGCAGGGTGAAGCCGACCGAGTAGCCCAACCGTTGCCCGACCAGCCATTCGAGGAACGCGTGGGTCCAAGCGCGCGGCGTTCCTGCGCACCAGCACCCGTCGGCCTGGCCGTTTACCCAGCCGGTAGGTCGGGAGCTGGCGCCGCGCCGCCCGGGTGTCCGCGACGTGGTCCTAGTCGCGATCGGTCGTGGTGCGTCGCGTCTGTTGCAAGCGCTTCCCGGAGTCACATACCGACGGGCAACTAGCCGCTGCTTCGATTGAGGAAGGTGTTATGGCGCACCCAGCACGCCCGTCGCCTCGGCGAGTCGACCGCCACGTGGGACTCTCGGAGGTGATGGAGATCAGCTTCGACGAGATGATGGAACTGGTCGTGCGCGGCTTCGAAGTGGGCGGCGTGGCCATCCTTGTCTTAGGGTCACTGGCTGCGTGCGTTACGGCCGCCCTCTCCTACGGACGGGTCGGTGGCCGGCGAGCCTATGAGGGAGCGCGCCGCAACGTCGGGCGCGCCATTCTCCTCGGCCTCGAGTTTCTCATCATCGCCGACATCGTCATGACGATCACCGTCGATCCCACGCTCGAAAGCGCGGCCGCTTTAGGAGTCATTGTGCTGGTTCGGACATTTCTGAGCTTCTCACTCGAGATCGAGTTGGAAGGGTCTCTGCCCTGGCGCCGACGAGCCGCGGGATCGGATTCGAACGCGGCGCCAAGCGCGGATTGAGCAGCACCTGCGTCGCGGCGACGATGTTAGGACCGGTGTCCGGCCAGACGTCGGGCCAGCACGCGCCCGTGCTCGGCTTGACGGGCCGCCGCGCCTGGCCTTTGGCCAGCGCCGGCGCGTCGAGCCCAACGCCTTGAGCTGTGCCGGGAGCCGCCGCCTCGCGGTCCAGGCGCACCCACGGTGGCACGGCGGACCTGACGGAATTCAGCGCGAGCAGGTCGAGGCAGCCGGCGGGGAACGGCGATGGGACGGTCACCCCACCCCTTGACAGGCCCCGCACCTTCAGGGAGGGCC
>JALYQN010000152.1 GCA_030855835.1 Actinomycetota bacterium
CCCCCCTCGGGCAGGATGTACTCCTCCAGCGGCTCGCCGGCCAGGCGGCGCTGCACCGCCAGGAAGCCGGCGTCGAGGCTGCGCTGGTAGCAGACGAACGCGAGCCCCTGATCGAGCTGCCCCGCCCCGTCGAAACCGCGAGAGTAGGAGAAGCCACGGCGGAAGATCTGCGCCGCGTCGCTGGCCGCGGTGCGCGGGTTGGCAAGCCTGATATGCGCGTCCAGCGGGGTGGTCGCGCCGTCGGGGTCGGTGTCGAAGGCGGGCTCGTCGTGCTCGTCGCTTCGGCCCAGCGGCGCGCCGGACAGCTTGTGCCGGCCGATGATCGCCTCCTGCTCGCCGAGTTGGGTGCGGTCCCAGAACTCGACGAACATCACTGATCACCCGGACGACGTGGTACGACCCGCCCGCCGCCCACTCCGGCTCGCCGTCCGCAGCACCCGTGGTCCACACGCAGCTGTCCATGACCCCGGCATCGGTGCTGTCCAGGTTGGCGGTGCCGTCCTTGAAGCCCATCAGGTTGCGCGGGGCTCCGGCTGTGTCGTCGCCGGGGGCGCTGGTCGGGGTGGTGCCGCGGGTGTAGCCGTCGACCATCCACTTCAGCACCAGCCACTCCCGCGTACGCCGCATCAGCTGGCGCAGCGCGAACTGAAGGGTGTCGGCGTGCTCGGCCTCAACCGTGAGCAGCAGGTCGCCGTGCGAACGGCCGGGGTCGAGCCGGTCGTTGGCCAGGAACGGCATCTGTACCAGCTCGCGCGGACGCCGACCGGCCAGACCGTAACGGTCGTCGAACAGCGAGGCGCCCACGCTGACCACCACCGACAGGTTGTCGGCCGGGGGCTGGGCGCCGAGGATCCCGGAGTCGACCGGCGGATACGCCGGTGGCCGTTGCTCGATCGGCTCACCGGCCATCAGCCGGCGGATCTCGTCAGTCAGCTCCGCCAGGCAGGTCCGCAGGTCGTCACGGTCGCCGGCGACGCAGGTGAACGCCGCCATCAGTCCGAGCGCGGGAACCGGGTGGGTGGTGATGCCGGTCTGGTGCTGCCCGGCGAAGGGCACGTACCGGCGGCCCGGTTCGGTACCTGTGCCGGCGACCGGGTCCTGGTCGGCGTACGCGTGACCGCCGAGGAAGCCCGCACCGGCTGTCCCCGCGCCGACGGCAGCGCCGCCGAGCAGGCTTCGCCGGGTGATCCGGGGACCGCTGCGCCCGGCTTCGGTATCAGCCAAGGCCGAGAGCACCCGCAACCTGCGACACGTCCTCGCTCAGCGCGCCGAGCTGGGACTGCAGCGTCGCGACCGTCTGCGGGTTCACGGTGACCCGGTCGCAGCGCGGTGACGGGAACTCATCGTTCTTCAAGCAGTAGAGCTGCCACCCGCTGTCGCGCTGGTACGGGCGCAGTGTGGCCTCCAGCTCGGCAAAGTCGTTGCGGATCGCGGCCAGCAGCTCCGGGTCGGCCTGCTCCAGGGCCGGTGCCAGCGCTTGGATCGCGGCCTCGGAGCCGTCCAGATTGGCGTCGAAGTCCCACAGATCGGTCTTGGCGTAGCGGTTCTCCTCGCCGGTGATCTTGCCGAGCGAGACCTCCTCGACCAGCTCGGCGGCACCGACCGGCACCGCGGCCGGTGGGATGGTCGCCTCGTCCAGCGCCCGGTCGAGCCGGGCGAGGTCGGCGTCCAGTCTGTCCGCGAACCGCGCACCACCCCTGGTGGTGCCCTGCTCGAACAGCAGGTACTCCAGCCGGTGCCAGCCGGTGAAGTCGGGATCGCGCACCCCGGCGAAGTCGTCCACCCGGGCGTCGACCGCGGTGTCGATCGCCGCGACCAGTCCCGCGACCGGCTCGATCCGCTCCCACGAGACCCGGCTCGGTGCGTACGCGGCGCGGGCCGCCCGGAGGTCTCCCGCACGCACCGCGTCGGTGAGCACCCGGGTGTCGGCGCGAAGCTGCTCGACCTGGTCGTCGACGTAGCCGGCGTACTCGTCGACTCCCTCTAGCACCTGCCGGTCGTCGGTGCTGGCGGTGAGATCCTCCTCGGCCAACGAGCTCGACCCGCTGACTGACCCGCTCCCTGACGTGCTCCCCGAGCCCGAGCCGGACGCCGTGCCGGTGGAGCTGTCCAGCTCGCGCACGCTGGCGCCGTCGTCGGTGCACCCGCACAGGACCAGGACTGACAGCGCCGCGAGAACCGTGAGGTTTCGGGACATACTGTTCTCCGTTCCGGCCCGGCGAATTAGGCGAGGCTAACCTACACACCGGCACCGGTACCGGCCAGTGCGGCGGCCCCGATCCTGATAGCTGCTGGCTAATTGCCGTTGACAGCTCTCTATGACAGCTGGGCGCCGTACTGCTCGCAAGGTGTAACATCGGACCGGTGACCGACAATGACTTGGGCGACCCCGACTTCCTCGCACTGATCGACGCCGACGGGCGAGTGGAGCCGCGCGACGCGATGCCGGACGCCTATCGGGCCAGCCTCATCCGGCAGATCGCGCAACATGCACACTCCGAGATCATCGGCATGCAGCCCGAGGGCAACTGGATCGGCCGCGCGCCGAGCCTGCGGCGCAAGCAGGTGCTGATGGCAAAGGTGCAGGACGAGGCCGGCCACGGGCTGTACCTGTACGCCGCGGCAGAGACCCTCGGCGTCGACCGGTCCGAGCTGCTCGACAAGCTGCACACCGGCCGGCACAAGTACTCCTCGATCTTCAACTACCCGACGCTGACCTGGGCCGACATGGGGGCGATCGGGTGGCTGGTCGACGGCGCCGCGATCGTCAACCAGGTCCCGATCACGCGGTGCTCGTACGGCCCGTACGCCCGGGCGATGGTGCGGATCTGCAAGGAGGAGTCCTTCCACCAGCGGCAGGGCTTCGAGATCCTGCACAAGCTGAGCCGCGGCACCCCGGCCCAGCACGCGATGGCGCAGGACGCGGTCGACCGCTGGTGGTGGCCGAGCCTGATGATGTTCGGGCCGCCCGACGTCGCCTCACCCAACTCCGCGCGCTCGATGCGCTGGGGCATCAAGCGGTTCAGCAACGACGAGCTGCGCCAGCGGTTCGTGGACATGACGGTCCCGCAGTCGCAGGCGCTCGGCCTCACCCTGCCCGACCCGGAGCTCGCCTACGACGCCGATTCCGGGCACTGGCGCACCGGGCCGATGGACTTCACCGAGCTGTACGAGGTGGTCCAGGGCAACGGCCCGTGCAACGCGGCCCGGATGGCGCATCGGGTCGGCGCGCACGAGCGGGGTGCGTGGGCGCGCGAGGCGGCTGCGGCGTACGCGGACAAGCACCGTGCCGGCGACCGGGAGGCGGCGTGACGCAGGCAGCGTCGCGCGAGTGGCCGCTGTGGGAGGTGTGCGTGCGGGCTCGTCGCGGGCTCAGCCATGGGCACGTCGGCAGCCTGCACGCCCCGGACGCCGTGATGGCGCTGCGCAACGCGCGCGACCTCTACACCCGCCGGCAGGAGGGCGTGTCGATCTGGGTGGTGCCGGCCGATGCCATCAGCGCTACCAGCCCGGACGAGAAGGACGCCTTCTTCGACCCGGCCGCCGACAAGACCTACCGGCACCCGACGTTCTACTCCGTACCCGAGGGGGTGGAGCACCTGTGATCGTCGTCCAGCACGACTTGGCCATGTACGCGCTGCGGCTCGGTGACGACGCGCTGGTGCTCGCCCAACGGTTGGGCGAGTGGGTCGCCTCGGCCCCGCAGCTCGAGGAGGACGTCGCGATGGCCAACATCGGCCTCGATCTGCTGGGCCAGGCGCGCTCGCTCCTGAGCTACGCCGGCTCGCTGCTCGAGCCGGTCCGCACCGAGGACGACCTGGCCTACCTGCGTGACGAGCGGGACTGGCAGAACTTGCAGCTGGTCGAGCTGGCCGACGACGGTGACTTCGGCCGCTGCATGGCCCGGCTGTTGGTGTTCTCCGCCTGGCAGTGCGAGCTGTATGCCGCACTGGCTGCCTCCCAGGACCAGACGCTGGCCGCGGTGGCCGGCAAGGCGGTCAAGGAGGTCGACTACCACCGCGACCACGCCACCCAGTGGCTGCTGCGCCTCGGTGACGGCACGGCAGAGTCGCACACCCGGATGCAGGGCGCGCTGGACGCGGTGTGGCCGTACGTCGACGAGCTGTTCGAGTCCGACGACCTGGTCACGAGGCTGGTCGCTGACGGGATCGCGGTCGACCCGGCGTCGCTGCGCGAGCCCGTGCTCGACTACGTGGCTGATGTGGTCGAGCGGGCCACGCTCACCCTGCCGGCACCGACAGTTCGGCACAGCGGTGGTCGGCGCGGGGTGCACACCGAGCAGCTGGGCCACCTGCTGGCCGAGCTGCAGCACGTGGCCCGGTCGCACCCGGGAGCGACCTGGTGAGTGTCGCCACCGAACCGGCGGAGCTGCGCGCGATCGTCGCCATGGTGCCCGACCCTGAGCTTCCGGTGCTCACCATCGATGATCTCGGGGTGCTGCGCGGTGTCGGCACCGACGAGTCCGGGCGGGTGACCGTAACCATCACACCGACCTACTCCGGCTGCCCCGCGATGGACGCGATCGCCGACGATGTGCGATCCCGGCTCGCCGCCACCGGGCTTGCCGACGCCGAGGTGCGAGTCGTCCTCAGCCCCGCCTGGACCACCGACTGGATGAGCGAGTCCGGTAGGCGCAAGCTGCGTGAGTACGGCATCGCGCCCCCGTCGCCGGGCGGGGCGGGACCCGTGCCGCTGACGCTGTCTGTGCGCTGCCCGGTGTGCGGCTCACCCGACACCAGCGAGCTGTCCCGGTTCGGCTCGACCGCCTGCAAGGCGCTGTGGCGCTGCCGGGCCTGTGGGGAGCCGTTCGATCGGTTCAAGGAGCACTGATTGGCCACCCGCGCGCGTTTCCACGAGCTCGCGGTGGCGGCGATCGACCGGCTCACCGAGGACTCCGTGGCGGTGACGTTCGCCGTCCCACCCGAGCTCGCCGACGCCTATGCGCACACCGCCGGCCAGCACGTTGCCGTCGTCGCACCGCAGCTTTCCGACGGGGTGCGCCGGTCGTACTCGATCTGTACGCCGGCAGGCTCAGGGGTGCTGCGCATCGGGGTCAAGCTGCTGCCCGGTGGCGGCTTCTCCGGCTACGCCGCCGACACGCTGCAGGTGGGTGACCGGCTGGAGGTGCTCACGCCGGTCGGGCGCTTCGGCCCGCGCGTGCTGAACGCCGGTGCCGCGCGGTCGTACGGACTGGTCGCGGCCGGCAGCGGCATCACGCCGGTGCTGTCGATCGCGGCGACGGTTCTGCGGGCCGAGCCGAGCAGCCGGGTCAAGCTGCTGTACGGCAACCGCACCGCCCGCAGCGTGATGTTCGCCGAGGAGCTCGCCGACCTGAAGGACCGGCACGGCCCACGGCTGCACCTGATGCACCTGCTCAGCCGCGAGCCCGGGGGTGTCGAGCTGCTGTCCGGCCGGCTCGACGACGACCGGTTCGCTCGCGTCCTGGACAACCTGGTGCCGGTCGGGGACATCGACGCGTGGTACCTGTGCGGTCCGCATGCGATGGTCACCGGCCTTCGCGCCGTCCTCATCGGGCGCGGCGTCGAGCCGACCATCGTGCACACCGAGCTCTTCCACGCTGAGAGTGACGTTTCTGCTGCACCTTCCCGGCGAGTCGCGACAGATTCGTCACTCTCAGCGGAGCAGGGGGGTGTCGGCGCAGAGGTGAGCGTGCTGATCGACGGGCGGCGCTCGGCGGTACGCGTACCGGCCGAGGGGGTCTCGGTGCTGGAGGCGGCACTCGCCGTCCGTGCCGACGCCCCCTTCTCGTGCCGCGGCGGCGTGTGCGGCACCTGTCGGGCTCGGGTGCTCGAGGGCAGCGTGCGGATGGACCACAGCTACGCGCTGGAGCCGGACGAGATCGCCGCCGGCTTCGTGCTCACCTGTCAGGCGCACCCCACCAGCGACCGGGTCGTCCTGGACTACGACGTCTGAGCACTAGGGTCTGCTCGCGGACTGGATGGGTGTGGTTGATCGTCGACGGTGTCCTCGGCGGACCGGCTCGTCGCCCGCCGGCGAGTTCGCCGTGCTGGCGGACAAGCACCTGATTGCCGTCGGTCCGTACGCGCTGATGGTGCGGACTGTGCCTAAGCCCTGGATACCCGCCAACCAGTCGGGCCGGTGCTAGTTTCGCTGGCGTGCGGGCGTACCTCGACCTGGTGAAGCGGATCCTCGACGAGGGGGTGCGCAAGGACGATCGCACGGGCACCGGCACGCTGAGCGTTTTCGGCCACCAGATGCGGTTCGACCTTGCCGCCGGCTTCCCGCTGGTCACCACCAAGAAGGTGCACACCCGCTCTATCGTCGGCGAGCTCGCCTGGTTCCTGCGCGGCGACACCAATGTGGGTTGGTTGAACGAGCGCGGCATCACGATCTGGGACGAGTGGGCCGACGAGCGCGGCGACCTCGGGCCGGTGTACGGGCGGCAGTGGCGCGCCTGGCCGACGCCGTCCGGTGCGGCGCTTGACCAGCTCGCCCGTGTCGTCCAGGAGCTGCGGCAAGACCCCGACTCGCGCCGGCACGTCGTGTCGGCGTGGAACGTTGCCGACATCGATGCGATGGCGCTGGCACCGTGCCATGCGCTGTTCCAGTTCTACGTCGCCCCCTCGGACTCCGGCCCAGGGCGGTTGAGCTGCCAGCTGTACCAGCGCTCGGCCGACGTGTTCCTGGGCGTGCCGTTCAACATCGCCTCGTATGCGCTGCTCACCCACCTGGTCGCGCAGGTGTGCGACCTGGAGGTCGGCGACTTCGTGCACACCTTCGGCGACGCGCACCTTTACCTCAACCACCTCGACCAGGCACGGCTGCAGCTGGGCCGGGAGCCACGCCCGCTGCCCGAGCTGTGGCTCGACCCGGCGGTACGCGAGATCGACCGCTTCGACCTCGAGCACGTGAAGATCACCGGCTACGACCCGCACCCGGGCATCAAGGCCCCCATCTCGGTCTGAGGCGACCTCGCGGCCGTGGAGCGGTCAGCTACTTCCGCCGAACCAACTTGCCGCTGTTGCTAGCGTCACAAGCGTGACGGTCACGCTGGTCGCCGCGGTCGGCAGCAACGGGGTGATCGGGCGCGAGGGCGGGCTGCCGTGGGCGCGCACCGGCGACCTCGCACACTTCAAGTCGCTCACGATGGGGCACGTGCTCGTGATGGGCCGGCGCACGTATGAGTCGATCGGCCGGCCGCTTCCCGGACGCGTGAGCATCGTGATCACCCGGCAGGCCGCATGGTCTGGCCCGGACGGGGTGGTCGGGTGCCACGACGTGGAATCGGCGCTGGCGCGGGCAGCGCAGCTCGACCCCGAGGTGTTCGTCATCGGCGGCGAACAGGTGTTCGCCGCCACGCTGCCGGTGGCCGACCGGATGGTGCTCACCCACGTCGAGCAGGCGCCGGACGGCGACACCTGGTTCCCCGCGGTTGACTGGTCCCGGTGGCGCGAGGTGTCCCGGCAGTCGTACGAAGGTTTCGAGATCGCCACCTACGCCCAACCAGGACTCAGCGACTGAGTCGTCGAGCGAGCCGGGGCCGGCTCGGCTGCTGCGGGTGCCGATCGTGCCGGCCGACCCCGCGATCGTGCCGGACGCCGTCGAGGTGTTGCGCATCCCGTGGGAGATCCCGGGGGTAGCGTGCTGCCATGAGCCGCGACGACGCCGGCGCCGCGCCGGCCGCCTTCGGCCGGGTGCTGGTGGCGATGGTGACCGCGTTCGACGCCGGCGGCGGACTCGACCTGGACGCCGCCCAGCGAGTGGCGACCCTGCTGGTCGACGACGGCTGTGACGGCCTGGTGCTGAGCGGTACGACCGGCGAGAGCCCGACCACCTCCGACGACGAGCAGCGGCGGTTGATCGAGGCGGTGGTCGACGTCGTCGGGGACCGGGCGCGCGTGGTCGCCGGGGTCGGCACCTTCGACACCCGGCACAGCGTGCACCTTGCCGAGCAGGCAGCCGCGGCCGGTGCGCATGGCGTGCTGCTGGTGACCCCGTACTACTCCAAACCCCCACCGGCAGCGCTGCTGGCGCACTTTCGCACGGTCGCCGATGCCACCGACCTGCCGGTGCTGCTCTACGACATCCCGGGCCGGACCGGCACCCGGATCGGCACCGACGTGTTGCTCGCGCTCGCCGACCATCCGCGTGTCCTCGCGGTCAAGGACGCGACCGGCGACCTCACCGCCGGCTCGTGGGTGATGCGCGAGACCGGGCTCGCCTACTACTCCGGCGACGACGCGCTCAACCTGGCTTGGCTCGCGCACGGTGCCGTCGGCATCGTGTCGGTGGTCGGCCACGTTGCCGCCGGTCCCTACTCCGACCTGGTGACGGCGGTCGAGAAGGGAGACCTCACCACCGCCCGCGAGATCCACAATCGGCTGCTGCCCGCGGTGCGCGGTGTGATGACCCGCACCCAGGGGGTGGTGGCCGTCAAGGCGGCACTGCAGCTGGCCGGGGTGCTCGCGCACCGCACCGTACGCCCGCCGCTGCTGCCCGCCACCGATGATGAGGTCGCGGCGCTGCGCGCCGACCTGATTGCCTCCGGCCTGGCGACGTGAGCCACCCGCACCCCGAGCTCGGCCGACCTCCGCAGCTGGCGAAGCGCGGTCTGCGGGTCATCCCCCTCGGCGGTCTTGGCGAGATCGGGCGCAACATGACGGTGTTCGAGCACCGGGGCAAGCTGCTGATCGTCGACTGTGGCGTGCTGTTCCCAGAGGAGAACCACCCGGGCGTGGACCTGATCCTGCCCGACTTCGCGCCGATCCGGCAGCGGCTCGGCGACGTGGTCGCCGTGGTGCTCACCCACGGGCACGAGGACCACATCGGCGGCGTGCCGTACCTGCTGCGCGAGCGTGGCGACATCCCGCTCGTCGGGTCACGGCTGACCCTCGCCCTGCTCGACGCCAAGCTGCGCGAGCACCGGCTGAAGGAGACCGTCCGGCACGTGGTGGCCGAGGGCGACGTGCTCGCGATGGACCCGTTCGACCTGGAGTTCGTGGCGGTCAACCACTCCATCCCGGACGCGCTGGCGGTGGCGATCGGGACCGGGGCCGGCATCTGCCTGCACACCGGCGACTTCAAGATGGACCAGCTGCCGCTGGACGGGCGGATCACCGACCTGCGCGCGTTCGCTCGGTTGGGCGAGCAGGGGGTCGACCTGATGCTCATCGACTCCACCAACGCGGAGGTGCCCGGCTTCACCACGTCGGAGCGCGAGATCACACCGGTGCTGGACCGGGTGTTCTCGACCAGCTCGCAGCGGATCATCGTGGCCTGCTTCGCCTCGCACATCCACCGGGTGCAGCAGGTGATGGATGCCGCGGTGCGGCACGGGCGCAAGGTGGCCTACGTCGGCCGGTCGATGATCCGCAACATGGGGGTGGCCCGTGACCTTGGCTACCTGTCGGTCCCGCCTGGAGTGCTGGTGGACGGTCGGGACCTCGGCGACTACCGCCCCGAGGACCTCGTGCTGGTCTCGACCGGGTCGCAGGGCGAACCCATGTCCGCGCTGGCCAGGATCGCCGGCCGTACGCATGATCGGGTCCGAATCGAGCCTGGCGACACCGTCGTGCTGGCCTCATCGCTGATCCCAGGCAACGAGAACGCGGTCTACCGGATAATCAACGGGCTCACCCGGTGGGGCGCCGACGTGGTGCACAGCGGCAACGCTCTGGTGCACGTGTCGGGGCACGCCAGTGCCGGCGAGCTGCTGTACTGCTACAACATCGTGCGGCCCCGCAACGTGATGCCGGTGCACGGTGAGATCCGGCACCTCAAAGCCAACGCGGACCTCGCCATCAAGACTGGCGTGCCCGCCGACCGCGTGGTCCGGGTCGACGACGGGGTGGTCGTCGACCTGGTTGACGGGCTTGCACGGGTGGTGGGCAAGGTCGAGTGCGGGTACGTCTTCGTCGACGGCTCGTCGGTCGGCGACGTCGGCGAGCCGGAGCTCAAAGACCGGCTGATCCTCGGCGAGGAAGGCTTCATCTCGGTGATCGCGGTGGTCGACTCGGTGACCGGCAAGGTCGTCAACGGCCCGGAGATCCAGGCCCGCGGCTTCGCCGAGGACGACACCGTGTTCGACGAGCTCAAGCGGCTGCTGGTCGAGGCGCTCGACACGGCGGTACGCGACGGGGTGGACGACACCGGTCAGCTGCAGCAGATCATCCGCCGGACCACCGGCAGGTGGGTGTCGGGAGCGCACCGCCGCCGTCCGATGATCATCCCCACCGTCCTGGAGGCCTGACCCGGCCCCATTTGCCGCGGATCGTCGGTGGCGGCGTGTGGCGCGTGTTACCGGTGGGGCCACGCCGTAACCTGCGACGGTGGCGACCCGTACCTCTTCCTCGCCGCGGTCGCGCAGCTCCTCGTCCTCGAGACGTACGCCGCGGAAGCCCGCGCGCTCCAAGCGCAAGGTCAGTCCGCTCGTCCGTTGCCTCCGGGCAGGGGGGGCGATGGTCCGGGC
>JALYQN010000211.1 GCA_030855835.1 Actinomycetota bacterium
GGTCCTCGCCGAGCTCGCGCAGCGGCGCCCTCGCCGCCTGCCGACCGTGCTGCTTGGGCTGCGCGTACAGATGCAAGGCCTCGTCACGGGTGATGGTGAACAGCTGCTGCTCGGACTCCAGCGAGCGCGAGTCGGTCCCCTTCTTCAGGTACGGGCCGTAGCGACCGTTCTGCGCCGTGATCGGCTCCCCCGACTCGGGGTCCTGGCCCACCGTGCGCGGTAACGACAGCAGCCGCAGCGCGTCGTCGAGCGTCACGGTGGTGAGGTCCATGTCCTTGAACAGCGATCCGGTGCGCGCCTTCGCCCCTCTCGGCGCGCCGTCGGGCAGCTGCTCGGTGACGTACGGGCCGTAGCGACCGTTCTTCGCCACCACCACGTTCCCGGTCGTCGGGTCGGCGCCGAGCTCGCGCTCTGCGCCGGCAGGGTTCGCCAGCAGCTCACGGGCCACATCAGCGGTCAGCTCGTCCGGAGGCAGGTCGTCCGGGACGTTGCCGCGGGCGCCGTCGCTGTCCTCGACATACGGTCCGTAGCGGCCGACCCGCAGCACGACGCCGGTGTCGGCGCCGTCCTCGTCGCGGACCGGGAAGGTGGCCAGCTCGCGCGCGTCGATGTCACCCAACTCACTCACCAGCGCCTTGAGCCCGGTGCCGCCGCCGTCACCCTTGTCGGCACCACCGAACCAGAACCGGCCCAGCACCCGTTGGGCGTTCTCGCGGCCACCGGCGACCTCGTCGAGCACGTCCTCCAACCGGGCGGTGAAGTCGTAGTCGACGAGGCGGGCGAAGTGCTGCTCGAGCAGTCTGGTCACCGAGAACGCCACCCAGCTGGGCACCAGTGCGGTGCCCTTCTTGTAGACGTAGCCCCGGTCGAGGATGGTCCGCAGGATCGACGCGTACGTCGACGGCCGGCCGATCTCACGCTCTTCGAGCTCGCGCACCAGCGTCGCCTCGGTGAACCGGGCGGGCGGGCGCGTCTCGTGCCCTTCGACGTCCAGTTGCGCGACCTCCACCTGCTCTCCCTCGGACAGGTCGGGCAGCCGGGTCTCCCGGTCGTCGCGCTCGCCGCCGGGGTCGTCGAGATCCTCGACGTAGGCCCGCAGGAAGCCGTGGAAGCTGATGACTCGGCCCGAGGCGGCCAGCACCGCGTCGGTGCCGTCGGCCGTGGTGGCACCGAGACGGACCTGCACCGACCGGCCCTGCGCGTCGCGCATCTGCGAGGCGACGGTGCGCATCCAGATCAGCTCGTAGACGCGGTACTGGTCACCGGTGAGACCGGTCTCCCCCGGAGTGCGGAAACGCTCGCCCGACGGGCGGATCGCCTCGTGCGCCTCCTGGGCGTTCTTGACCTTGGAGGTGTACGTGCGCGGCTGGTCTGGGACGTAGTCGGCGCCGTACAGCTCCCGGACCTGGTCGCGGGCCGACGCGACGGCAGCGGCCGAAAGCGTCACGGAGTCGGTGCGCATGTAGGTGATGAAGCCGTTCTCGTACAGCCGCTGGGCCAACTGCATCGTCACCGACGCCCCGAAGCCGAGCTTGCGGCTGGCCTCCTGCTGCAAGGTGGTGGTGCGAAACGGCGGGTAGGGCCGACGGGTGTACGGCTTCGACTCGACCGATCGGACGGTGAACGTCCGATCGCGCAACGCCTCGGCAAGGGCGCCGGTGCGGGGCTCGTCGAGGTGCACCACCTCGCGTCCGTCGACGAGCTGACCGGCTGAGGTGAAATCCCGTCCGGTGGCCACCCGGGTGCCGTCGATGGCCACCAGGCGGGCCGGGAACTGGCGCGGGTCCGCGCTGCGAGCACCCTCTGCGGTGGGCTGCCCGGAGGTCTGCATGATGGCCTGTAGGTCCCAATAGGTCGCGGAACGATGCGCGATCCGCTCCCGCTCGCGGTCGACCACGAGCCGGGTCGCGACCGACTGCACCCGGCCAGCCGACAGCCTGGACATCACCTTCTTCCACAGCACCGGGCTGACCTCGTAGCCGTACAGCCGGTCGAGGATCCGTCTGGTCTCCTGCGCGTCGACCAGGTCCTGGTCGATGTCTCGCGGGCTCTCGACGGCGGCGCGGATGGCGGCCGGGGTGATCTCGTGGAACACCATCCGGCGGACCGGTACGCGGGGCTTGAGCTCGTCGAACAGGTGCCAGGCGATCGCCTCGCCCTCACGGTCCTCGTCGGTGGCGAGCAGCAGCTCGTCCGCACCCGCAAGCAGCTTCTTCAGCTTGGCGATGTGGCTCTTCTTGTCCGCCGGGACCACGTACACCGGCTGAAACTGGTTGTCGACGTCGACACCGAGCCTTGCCCAGGGCAGCCCGCGGTACTTCGCGGGCACCTCGGCGGCGTTGTTCGGCAGGTCGCGGATGTGACCGATCGAGCTCTCGACCACGAAGCCCGTACCGAGGTAGCCCGCGATCGTGCGGGCCTTGGCGGGCGACTCGACGATGACGAGCCGGGTGCCGGGTACTGCCTCAGCCACGGTGCTCCAGATGGGACGGGGGGTCGGTCGTCTCGGGTGTTCGGACGCTCGACACGGTAACGGGTGGGCCTCGCCAGTCCATCCCGCCAGCGCCGCCTGGCCGGCCGCCGCCGGCGCGCGCACCCCGTCGCATGGCGCAAGAACGCCGCGACACGCCGAGGGGCGGACAGTCCTGCGCTTATCGATGAGGCAGTGGCGCTCGGGCGTACGGTCAGGCGG
>JALYQN010000183.1 GCA_030855835.1 Actinomycetota bacterium
GGTCGGTCGTCACCATCGACGGCGGCTACACGCTGTTCTGAGCGCGTGGCTCAGCCCCGCGCACCCACGAAATGCGGGAAGTTGGCTGGTCTCAGGGACCGAGAGTCGGCCATCTTCCCGCATTTCGCGGGCCGGGGGGCGCGGGGCTGGGTCAGCCCGGGGCGCCCCGCAGGCCGGTGAGGCCACGGTTGCGACGTACCTGGTTGGCGAGCGCCGAGAACAGGCCGTCAACCACCATGCCCACGACCAGGATCGTGATCATGATCGAGATCAGCACATCAGAGTTGAGCAGGTTCCGGGCGTTGGCCATGTCGACGCCCAGGGAGGGCTTCTGAGCGATGACCACGAGCAGCTTGCCGGCCATCAGGCTGCGCCAGGCGAAAGCCCAGCCCTGCTTGAGTCCGGACAGGTAAGACGGCAGCGCCGCCGGGAGGATGACGTACCAGTATCGCTTCCACCCACGGGCACCGAGCATGTGCCCGGCCCGGAGCAGCTGCGGCGGGGTGTCGTCGATTCCAGAGATGATCCCGTTCGCTATCGACGGCACCGCACCGAGCAGGATGACGGCGAATATCGCGCTCTCGGTCGTGCCGTAGAACAGGATCATCAGCGGGAACCAGGCGATCGACGGCATCGTCTGCAGCCCGGTGATCATGGATCCGACGCCGGCACGCAGAGGCCGCCACTGCGATACCGCGATGCCGAGCGCGGACCCGACCGCCAAGGCGACCAGGAACCCGATCACCCCGCGGGTCATGGTGTTCTGGACGGCCTCCCAGTACCGCGACGTGATGAGCAGGTCGCCGAACGTGGAAAAGGTGGTGGCGGGCGACGGCAGCAGGGTCTCGGACTTCCAGCCGCTCAGGAAAAGTGCCTGCCAGATCCCGAGCCCGATGCCCACCGCCAGCAGCTTCGGCCACACGTTGGCCCACAGCTTGGCCGCCTGGCTCTGCGGTGGCTTACCGGTCGCGGGCAGCGGTTGCTTAGCTCGGGGCGGCAGTTCGGTGCGCTCGTGTGCGGTGCTCTCTGTCTGCGTGTCAAGCGACATGGCGGGCCACCTCGGCCTTCAACTCGTGGGTCAACTGGCCGGACAGCTCCGCTACCGCGGCGTCCTCCTGGTGCCGCGGTCGGGGTAGGTCGATGCGGTACTGCGACTTCACCCGGCCGGGGCCGCTCTCCATGAGGATGGTCCGGTCGGACAGCCGGACCGCCTCCCGGACGTTGTGCGTGACGAAAAGGATCGTCAGACCGACCTCGGTCCAGATCCGCTCGATCTCATCGTGAATTGTGTCGCGGGTCATCGCGTCCAGGGCTGCGAACGGCTCGTCCATAAGCAGGACGTCCGCATCCTGGGCGAGCACCCGGGCCAGCGCCGCGCGCTGCCTCATTCCGCCAGACAGCTCGTGTGGTCGGCGGTTGCCGCGACCTCCGAGCCGGACCAGCTCGAGCAGCTCGGCAACTCGGTCGGCACGGTCCGCCTTGGGCACCTTGCGCAGCTTGAGCGCCAGCTCGACGTTGCGGTTGACGGTGAGCCAAGGGAACAGTGACGCCTCCTGGAACATGAAGGCGACCCGGTGCCCGTTGGTCTCGACGCTGCCCGCCGAGGGTTGATCGAGACCGGCCACCAGGTTGAGCAGTGTGGACTTGCCGCAGCCGCTGGCGCCGACGATGCACAGGAACTCGCGCTCGGCGACGTCAAGGTCGACGTCGTGCAGGGCCACGGTGTGGTCCTTGCCGTGCCCGAAGTCCTTGGACACGCCTCGGATGCGCACCGCCTCCGCGCTGGGGGCGGGCGACTGCGCCGCGCCGACGCCGTTGCTCAGGATGCCCGTGCTCATGAGATCGACACCGGCTTTGCGCCGCTCTCTTCGAGGATTGCGTTCAACGGGTCGAGGTCGTAGATGCCCTCGATGTCCTCGATCGGGTCGAGCAACCCGACCGCCTCGGCGTGCTCAGCGTTAGCGAACAGGGTGCTGGCGAGCGGGTCGTTGGTGAAAGTGAGCCGGTCCCAGGCCGACGCCAGTGCTTCGGGCTCCAGCTCCTCGCCGGTGGCCTCGTTGAGGAAGGCCGCGACCTCGTCCCGGGCCTGCTCGGAGTTCTCGTTCACGTAGTCGACCGACTCGACGTGAGCCTGCAGGAACGCATCGACGACCTCGGGGTTCTCGGCGAGGAAGTCGGTGTTGACCAGCACGTGGGTGGTGACGAACTCGCCGTCCGGCCACAGGTCCGCTTCGTTGACCAAGACCTCGGCGCCGTCCTGCTCGAGGATGGACAGGTACGGCTCCGGGAGCCAGCCACCGTCGATCTCACCCTGCCGGTACGCCTGGATAGTGATCGGGTTGTCCTGCGGCAACAGCTCGACGTCACCCCCGCCCTCGAGCGTGGTCTCCAAGCCCTGCTCTTGCAGGTGGTAGCGGGCGGCCACGTCCTGGGTGTTGCCCAGGCTCGGAGTGGCGATTGTGGCGCCCGCGAGGTCGTCGACCGATGCGATGTCGGGGTTGGTGACCAGCGCGGCCCCGCCGGAAGTCGCCCCGGCGATCAGGCGCACCTTGTCCGGGTCGGCGGAATAGCCGGTAAGTGCCGGGGACGGGCCGATGTAGGTGATGTCGAGCTGGTCGCTGACGATCGCCTCGATGGTGTCGGTGCCCGAGTTGAACTGCTGGGCCTTGACGGTGGCGCCGATCACACCCACGGAGTCTTCGACGAAGCCCTGGTCTTGGCCGACGATGGCCGGGGCGTGGGTGAGGTTCGGAAAGTAGCCGAGGCGCACCTCGACGCCTTCGCCGGCCTGGCTGTCGCCGGACGAGCCTGACGCCGACCCGGCCTCGGAGTCGCCGCCGCAGGCGGTGAGGGTGGCGGTGGCCAAGGCGAGCGCGGCCAGCCCGCCGGCGGCGCGGCGGGGTAGGGACAGGGACGGGTGCACGGCAAGCTCCTGAGTGTTGTGTAGTGAACCGACTAAGTCCAGTAAAACACTCTACAAAGTAGCTCCGCACAAGATTCCAAAAA
>JALYQN010000247.1 GCA_030855835.1 Actinomycetota bacterium
CGATCCCGCACACCGCGATCATCCCGACCCGCAAGCGGCTGCTCGGGGAAGGGCTGCGGGACTTCGTCACCGACAACTTCCTGTCCGAGGACGTGGTGCGGGATCGGGTCGACCGCGCGCAGGTGAGCATGCGGGCGGGGCGGTGGCTGGCCGACCAGGCGCACAGCACGCTGGTCGTACGCGAGACCAGCCGGATGCTGCGCCACGGCCTGACCCGCATCGGCGACGGCGACGTCGCTGCGCTGGTCACCGAGGAGCTGCTGCCCCGTCTGGCCGACGAGCCACTCAGCGAGGTGGTCGGGCGGCTGCTGCAGGAGGTCGTCATCGACGGCGCCCATCACGGTCTGGTCGACCTCACCCTCATCGAGGCGCACCGGTGGCTGGAGGGCAACGCCGAGACGGTCATGGCGGTCGTCGGCGAACGGGCGCCGTGGTGGACACCGCAGTGGATCGACGAGACTGTCGCCCGCCGGGTGCACCGGGAGGCGGTGGAGTGGGTGCGCGACATCCGGGACGAGCCCGGGCACCCCGCTCGGCTGGCGTTGGACCGGCTGCTCGGCGAGCTCGCCCAAGACCTGCAGCACGACCCCGAGACGATCGAGCGGGCCGAGCGGCTGAAGCACCGGCTGCTAGCCGCACCCCAGGTGGTGACGACCGCGGCCGCGCTGTGGACCGCCGTACGGCGGGCGCTGCTGGTCAGTCTCGATGATCCCGACAGCGTGGTGCGCACCCGCGCGGTGGCAGCGCTCACCGACTTCGGCCGCCGCCTGGGCACCGACCAGGCGCTGCGGGTGCGCCTCGACGGTTGGGCGGGCGACTTCGCCGCGTACGTCGTCACCACCTACGGCGCCGAGATGGCGACGGTCATCTCCGACACGGTCGACCGGTGGGACGGCGACGAAGCCGCGCGCCGCATCGAGCTGCACGTCGGCCGCGACCTGCAGTTCATCCGCATCAACGGCACCCTCGTGGGCGGGCTGGCCGGGCTGGTGATCCACGCCGTGGCCGAACTGCTCTGAGTCTCGTCGCGACCCATCACCCGGCAGAGGGGGCGGGTCGCCGGCCGACTCAGAGCTGGTCGACCCGGGTAAGCGTGACCACCGCGGTGCCGGCCTCGTCGCTGGCGGCCAGGTCGACCAGCGCGCTGATGCCCCAGTCGTGGTGGCCGGCCGGGTCGGCCAGGATCTGTCGCACCACCCACTGACCGGGTTGCTCGTCGACCATCAGCAGGTGCGGGCCGCGGGCGTCCGCGGCGTAGCCGAGCCGGTCGTGCTCGGCGTAGTAGCCGGCCATCGCGTCCGCCCACGCGTCGGCGTCCCATCCGGCCGCGGCATCCAGCTCACCGAGCGCGTCGAAGCGGTGCCGGGCCGCAAGCTCGACCCGGCGGAACATCGCGTTGCGTACCAGCACCCGGAACGCCCGCGGGTTGGCGGTCACCGGCCGGTCCGCCGGCAGCGGCCGCAGCTCGGCCGGCCGGTCCCCCGCGACCGGGTGGGTGAGCTGCTCCCACTCGTCCAGCAGGCTGGAGTCAGTCTGGCGCACCACCTCGCCCAGCCACTCGACCACGTCGTCCAGGGCCTCGGTCCGCGCCGCCGCCGGCACCCCCGTACGCAGCGCCCGGTAGGCATTGGCCAGGTAGCGCAGCACGACGCCCTCCGAGCGGGCCAGCGAGTACTGCGCGACGTACTCGCCGAATGTCATCGCCCGCTCCCACATGTCACGCACCACCGACTTCGCGGACAGCTGGTGGTCGGCGACCCACGGGTGCCCAAGCCGGTACGTTCCGTACGCCGCGGCGAGCAGCTCGTCCAGCGGCCGGGGGTAGGTCACCTCCTCGAGCAGCTCCATCCGCTCGTCGTACTCGAGCCCGTCGGCCTTCATCTGGCCGATTGCCTCGCCACGCGCGGCGTGCCGCTGCGCGGACAGAACGGCACGCGGGTCGGCGAGGGTGGCCTCGATCACCGAGACCGTATCCAGGGTGTAGGTCGGCGACTCAGGGTCGAGCAGCTCGATCGCGGCCAGCGCAAAGGTCGACAGCGGCTGGTTGAGCGCGAAGTCGGGTGGCAGGTCACCCGTCAGCCGGGCCGTCCGACCGTCTGCCTCCGGCTCCGCCAGCTGCTCGACCACGCCGCCGGCCAGCAGCGCTCGGTAGGCCTGGACGGCCTCGCGGATGTGCCGACGTTGCCGTTGGCGTGGCTCATGGTTGTCGGTCAGCAGCCGGCGGATGGTGGTGAACGGGTCGCCCGGTCGCGCGATGACGTTGAGCAGCATGGCGTGCGTGACCCGGAACTGGCTGGTCAGCGGCTCCGGCGGGGAGGCGACGAGCCGCTCGTGCGTGGCGCTGCTCCAGGACACGAACCCCTGCGGTGGCTTCTTGCGCACCACCTTGCGCTGCTTCTTGGGGTCGTCGCCGGCCTTGGCCAGCAGTCGAGCGTTGTCCACCTCGTGCTCCGGCGCCTGCACGACCACGGTTCCGGCGGTGTCGTAGCCGGCCCGCCCGGCGCGACCGGCGATCTGATGGAACTCCCGCGCCTGCAGCTGTCGCTGGCGCACCCCGTCGTACTTGCTGAGCGCGGTCAGCACCACCGTACGGATGGGCACGTTGATGCCGACGCCCAGTGTGTCGGTGCCGCAGATGATCACCAGCAACCCTTGCTGGGTGAGGGTCTCCACCAGCCGGCGGTAACGGGGCAGCATGCCGGCGTGGTGCACGCCGATGCCGTGCCGCACCAGTCGAGACAGCGTGTTGCCGAAGCCGGTGGCGAACCGGAAGTCGCCCAGCGCCGCGGCGACCGCGTCCCGCTGCTCACGGCTGGCCACCCCGATGCTGGTCAGCGCCTGCGCCCGCTCCAGGGCCGACGCCTGGGTGAAGTGCACCACGTACACCGGCATCTGCTGTGTCGCGAGCAGGTCGGTGATCGTCTCCTGCAGTGGGGTCCGCTCGTAGTAGTGGTGCAGCGGCACCGGCCGCTCCATCGACGTGACCACGGTCGTCTCGCGTCCAGTGCGGCGGGTCAGGTCGTCGGCGAAGTACGTGACGTCACCGAGGGTGGCTGACATCAGCAGGAACTGAGCCTGTGGCAGCTCGAGCAGTGGCACCTGCCAGGCCCAACCGCGGTCCGGGTCGCCGTAGTAGTGGAACTCGTCCATCACCACCTGGTCCACCGCCGCGCCGGCTCCCTCGCGCAGCGCCTGGTTGGCCAGCACCTCGGCAGTGCAGCAGATGATCGGAGCCCTGGCGTTGACCGCCGCGTCGCCGGTCAGCATCCCGACTCGCTCGGCGCCGAACACCTCGCACAGGGCGAAGAACTTCTCGCTCACCAGCGCCTTGATCGGCGCGGTGTAGTACGTCCGGCGCCCGTCCGCCAACGCGGCAAAGTGTGCCGCCTGCGCGACCAGCGACTTGCCCGAGCCGGTGGGCGTGGACAAGATCACGTTGTTGCCGCTGACGATCCCGATCAGCGCCTCGGCCTGTGCCGGGTACAGCTCCAGCCCACCGGCCGATGCCCAGCCGGTGAAGGTGTCGAACACGGAGTCCGGGTCCGCTGCGCGTACGCCGGGGACGCTGAGCGCGTCAATGAGCGGGTGCGAGACCATCGGCCACCAGTCTGGCAGCCGCTGGTGGCGGGGTCCCTCGAACGCCTGTCGACACCTTGCGGTCGCCTACCCCCCTAGGGCAGTTGAGACCCCTCACCGGGGTTGCGCCGGCGTCCCGGAGGAGCATGTGGCCATGACTGCTCGCGACCGCTTCCCACACCCACCCTCCGACCACGGCCCGGCCGAGCTCGGCCAGCACGAGTACGACGTGATCGTGCTCGGCGCCGGCTCGACGGGGGAGAACGTCGCCTCGCGGGCGCGCGCCGGTGGGCTGTCGGTCGTCGTGGTCGAGCCGGCGCTGGCCGGCGGGGAGTGCTCGTACTGGGCCTGCATGCCGAGCAAGGCACTGCTGCGGCCGATCGAGTCGCTCACCGACGCCCGGAGCCTCGATGGGGCGCGGCAGGCGGTGACGGGCGACGTCGACGTGGCCGCGACCCTGGCCCGCCGCGACGGTTTCACAAACGGGTGGGACGACTCCAGCCAGGTGGAGTGGCTCGACAGCGAGCAGATCAGCCTGGTCCGCGGCGAGGGCCGGCTCAGCGGCGTACGCGAGGTCCAGGTGAGCGGAGGTGACGGTGACCGGGTGACGCTTCGGGCGCGGCACGCCGTGGCGGTGTGCGTCGGCAGCCAGAACTTCGCCCCGCCCGTGGACGGGCTCGACGGGGTCGGCGCGTGGACCTCGGCCGACGCCACCAGCGTCTCCGACGTGCCCGACCGGCTGACCGTGATCGGCGGCGGCGTGGTCGGCGTCGAGATGGCAACCGTCCTGAGCGCTCTGGGTGCAGCGGTCACGCTGCTCGCCATCGAGCACCCGCTGCTGCCGCGGATGGAGCCGGAGGTCGGCTCGCTGGTGCAGACCGCGCTGGAGGAGGCCGGTGTCGTCGTCCGCACCGGGGCCGAGGTGACGTCGGCCCGGCGCGAGGGCGGCACCGTCACGGTGACGGTGGCAGGTGGCGACGAGTTCGCCGCCGACGAGCTGCTGGTGGGAGCCGGGCGACGACCGCGAACCGGCGACATCGGCCTGGAGGTCGTCGGGCTCGAGCCCGGGTCCGCGCTGCAGACCGACGACAGCATGCGCGTCACCGGGGTCGACGGTGGCTGGCTGTACGCCGCCGGTGACTGCGCCGGCCGCGCGATGCTCACCCACATGGGCAAGTACCAGGCCCGGGTGTGTGGGGACGCGATAGCCGCCCGGGCCGCCGGTGACGACGAACCGACCGGAGCCTGGCAGCGGCTGGCGGCGACCGCCGACCATTGCGCGGTCCCTCAAGTGGTGTTCAGCGACCCGCCGGCCGGCAGCGTGGGACGCACCCTTCAGCAGGCACGCGAGGCCGGGCTGCGGGTGCGGGGCGTCGACTACGACCTCGGCTCGGTCGCCGGTGCCTCGCTGTACGCCGACGGCTACCAGGGCTGGGCGCGGATCGTGGTCGACGAGGACCGCAGGGTGGTCGTCGGTGCGACCTTCGTCGGGCCCGGGGTGGCCGAGCTGGTGCACGCGGCCACCGTGGCAGTGGTGGGTGAGGTGCCGGTGGACCGGCTGTGGCACGCTGTGCCGTCGTACCCCACGATCAGCGAGGTATGGCTGAAGCTGCTGGAGACATACGGCCTGTGATCCGACCGTGACCCTACCCACAGTGACATTCGGTGAAGTGCTTGCGTCCGGGCGATCGGGCGCCCACGCTCACCCTCCGAGCACCCCCTATCTCGAGGAGCACGTATGAACACCCGAACCATCGCCATCGTGGCCCTGGTCGTTGCCGTCATCGTCGTGCTGATCCTCGTGCTCTGACCTGACGCTGCTCGCCGAATCACACCTGCCCCTTGTGACGTGGACGTGCGCCGGGCCGACGACCGGTTCGTCACCCGTACGGACTGGTTGGTGTCTCGGCACTCGTTCTCGTTCGGCCAGCACTACGACCCCACCAACACCGGCTTCGGTCTGCTGGTGGCCAACAACGACGACACGGTCGCCCCTGGCGGTGGCTTCGGCACCCACCAGCACCGTGACATGGAAGTCGTGACCTGGGTGCTGCGTGGTGCCCTCTCGCACGAGGACTCCACAGGCTGCCGCGGCCGGATCCGCCCCGGGCTCGCCCAGCGAATGAGCGCCGGCACCGGCATCGTGCACGCGGAGCGCAACGCTGCCGACGGCCTCCGCGTACCGCAGCCGGTGCGGTTCGTGCAGATGTGGGTGCTGCCCGACACGCCTTCGGTGGAGCCTGGCTACGAGCAGTCTGAGGTCGACCTGGCCGGGCTGTCCCAGGGTTGGTCCACGGTTGCCAGCGGCATGCGTCGAGACGCTGCTGCGGCGGCGGTCCGCATCCGCCAGCGCGACGCGGCGCTGCACGCGACCCGGTTGTCGGCTGGCGAGCAGGCCGACCTGCCCAGCGCCCCGTACGTGCACCTGTACGTCGCGGTCGGCGGCGTCGACCTGGACGGTGCGGGTCACCTTGACGAGGGTGATGCCGTCCGGGTGACCGGAGGGGGCGGTCAGCGGCTCACTGCGACCGGGTCGACCGAGCTGCTGGCCTGGGAGATGCACGCCGGTCGGGTCGCCTGATCTCGCAGGCCGCATCGGCGGAGGCCGTGTTGCGAACGACTTGCAACAACCATTCAGCCGCGCAACGATATGGGCGATACATCCGGTCCAGCCAACCCGGTCGCCACAGCCGAGCGCAGCGGAGGTTGTCGTGCACGTGCCCGATGGGTTCCTCGATGCCCCGACCTCCGCCGCGACCGCCGCAGTGTCGGTGGTGGTGGTCGCCAGCTGTGTGCGCGGCGCGCGCCGGGAGCTGGACGAGCGCACCGCCCCGATGGCTGGGTTGGTGGCGGCGTTCATCTTCGCCGTCCAGATGTTGAACTTCCCGGTCGCGGCGGGGACGTCCGGGCACCTGTTGGGGGGGACGCTGGCCGCGATCCTTGTCGGTCCCTACACCGGGGCGCTGTGCGTAGCGGTGGTGCTCGCCGTCCAGGCGCTGCTGTTCGCCGACGGCGGTCTCACCGCCCTCGGGACCAACGTGCTGCTGATGGCTGTGACGACCGTCGTCGCGGGCTACGCCGTCTTCGTGCTGCTCAGCCGGGTAATGCCGCGTGCCCGGGGGTCGATCGTGGGCGCGTCCTTCGTCGCCGCCCTGGTGTCTGTACCGGTCTCCTCGCTCGCGTTCGTCGGTCTGTACACCTTCGGCGGGACTGCCGACATCCCGCTGGACACGCTGGCGGGTGCGATGGTCGGCGTTCATGTGGTGATCGGGATCGGTGAGGCGCTGATCACCGCTGCGACCGTCAGCAGCGTGCTGGCAGTGCGCCCCGACCTGGTTCGCGGCGCTCGAGGGCTGCTGCCGGCGGCCGCCCTGGCACCGGCCTCGACGGTCTCGACCACCGGAAGGGCAGCGTCGTGATGGGCAGACGCACCACCACCGTGGTCGCGGCGGGTCTCGTAGTGACGCTGCTGCTTGCGGGAGCGGTCAGCTACTTCGCCAGCGATGCTCCGGACGGCCTCAGCAAGGTCGCCATCGAGCGCGGCTTCGACGGCACCGAGCAGGAGCACGACCTGGCCGACTCCCCGTTCGCCGGTTACGAGACGCGGGGCGTCGAAGGCAGCTTCTGGACCGGTTCGACGGCCGGCATCGCCGGGGTCGGTGTGTGCTTCCTGGTGGCAGGGGGAATGGCGTACCTGGTGCGCCGCAGGGGTTCCGAACAGAGGTCCCGCACCCACTCCAGTTCCTCGGGTGAGCCGGCCAGCCGGTGAGCAGTTCGCACGGTTCCCACCGGCACCAGGGTGGTTCGGTCACCGACGCCCTGTACGTCCGCGGGGACTCGGTGTTGCACCGCTTGTCTCCGCAGGTGGCGATCTGCGCCGCGGTGGCGTTCGTGGTGGCGGTCGTCGCTACCCCGCCGACCTGGTGGCCCGCGTACGCCTGCTTCGCCCTGGTGCTGGTCGCACTGGCCCGGCACGCCGCGGTCCCCTATCCGCTGGTGCTGCGACGATCGGTGGTCGAGCTGCCGTTCGTCGCGTTCGCGCTACTGCTGCCGCTGGTGGCGACCGGCCCCGAGGTCGAGGTGCTCGGCGTCGGGCTGTCACGCGGCGGTCTGGGAGATGGGGCGACGCTGCTCGTCCGGGCCACGCTCGGCGTGTGGACCTCGATCCTGCTCGCTGCCACGCAGCGGCCGACAGCCCTGCTGCGTGGACTGGCTCGGCTGCGCGTGCCCGATGTGATCGTGCAGATCGCCGGCTTCATGCTGCGCTACCTCGAGGTGGTCCTCGACGACATGCGGCGCATGCGGGTGGCCCGCGACTCCCGGGGGTTCCGGGGGCGGGACCTTCGCCAGCTGCCGGTGGTGGCGCGCTGCGCCGGCTCGCTGTTCATCCGCTCGTACGAGCGCGGCGAGCGGGTGCACCGCGCGATGCTGAGTCGCGGGTACCAGGGCGCCATGCCCGACCTGGCTGTCGTGACCGGTCAGTGACGACAGAGGAACCGCCAGCGCTGGACGTCCGCGGCCTGTCGTTCGCCTTCCCGGACGGACGGCAGGTGCTGTACGAGGTCAACCTGCAGGTGGCGGCCGGCGAGCGAGTTGCGCTGCTCGGGCCCAATGGCGCCGGCAAGACCACGTTGGTGCTGCACCTCAACGGGATCCTCACCGCCGGTCGCGGCAGCATCCACGTCGCCGGCATGCGGGTCGGGCCGGACACGGTGTTCGAGGTGCGCCGCCGGGTGGGCATCGTGTTCCAGGATCCCGACGACCAGCTGTTCATGCCGACGGTCGCCGAGGACGTCGGCTTCGGTCCGGCGAACCTCGGACTTCGCGGCGACGCGTTGCGGCGTCGGGTCGACGAGGCGCTGGCGGCAGTGGGGATGTCCGAGTACGCCGGCCGGCCGCCGCACCACCTGTCGTTCGGCCAGCGGCGCCGGGTGGCGGTGGCGACCGTGCTGGCGATGCACCCCGAGGTGCTGGTGCTGGACGAGCCGTCCAGCAACCTCGACCCGGCTAGCCGGCGCGAGCTGGCCGCGATCGTGCAGTCGCTGCCGGTGGCGGTGCTCATGGTCACCCACGACCTGCCGTACGCGTGGCAGCTGTGTCCGCGGACGGTGCTGATGGACGAGGGCCGCGTGGTCGCCGATGGTGCAACCGCCGAGCTGCTCGCCGACGAGCGGCTGCTCGCCGCGCACCGGCTCGAGCTGCCGTACGGCCTCGATCTCGCCCGCCCCTGACCGGAACCGACGATGAGACAAACTCGTCGTCGAGGCGGCAGAGATGCCGCATCGTCGGGCGGAGACCGACCGGCCGGGCCGCTGCTATGGTGCCCGGGCGGGCTCGCGCCCGCGCCAAGATCTCCCAGGCAGGGGAAGCCGGTCGAAGTCCGGCACTGACCCGCAGCCGTGGGTACGGCCCGCACCCCGAGCCGTACGAGTCGGAATGCCTGCCCGGGAGTGAGCGGCTCCTGACAACTGTCGAGGTCTGCAGGTGGAGCCCGGGTCGGCAGTCGCTGTCGCCCAGGGTCGTTCCTGAGGACCGCTCGTCCGAGGAGAACCGACCATGACGCACCCGCTGCGCACCGTCCGTACCCGTTCCCGCCCCTCGATCCTGGTCGCTGTCCGAGGCGCCGGGGTGGCCGCCCTGCTGGCCGGGATGCTGCTGGCCCTGTTGCCCCTCGGCCCCGCCGAGGCCGCAAGACCCGACCGGGCCGACCGGGCCGCCGACTGGGAGACCACCCAGCTGGAGCGCGGCCGCATCAGGAGCGTCGCGTTCGACGCCACCGACTGGGGTCTGACCGTGGACACCTACTTCGCCCTGGTCGCGGCCGGCAACCACCCCAAGCAGGCGCGCACCGTGATCCGCACCGTGAGCAAGAAGGTGCGCACGTATGTGTCGTCCAGCGGCGACTTCTTCGCCGGCCCGGTGGCGAAGGCACTACTGGCCCGGCGGGTGGCCGGCCTCGACCCGAGCATCGCCTCGGCGAGCCTGAACCTGCGCCGCAAGCTGGTCAGCCTTATTGCCGGCTCCGGGCGGGTGCGCGACTCCGGGCAGAACGACTACAGCAACTCGATCACCCAGTCCCTCTCGGTGCTCGCCCTGGCTCGATCTGGCCGGCTCCGGCCGTCGACGGTGGACTACCTGGTCCGCCAGCAGTGCGCCCGGGGACACTTCCGGCTGCAGATG
>JALYQN010000299.1 GCA_030855835.1 Actinomycetota bacterium
GCCCGATCGGGATGTCCACACCGGTCACGGCGACCGGTCCGTCGGCGACGCAATCGGCCAGCACGTCGGCCACCGTCGCGCCGACGTACGGCCACAGCTGCTCGCCGCCGCCCCAGGCGATGCCGACCCAGCCGTCGCGGCAGGCGTCGACGCCGAGCACCCGCACCGGCGGGATGCTCAGAGCAGCACCGTCGCGAACGTCGCGGTCCGTACGAAGCCCACCTTGTCGTAGACCCTGCGAGCGGCGAGGTTGTCCGCGTTGACATAGAGGGTGACGGCGGGCGCCCAGTCCCGCAGGGCGGCTGCCACCACGCTGGCCATCCCCTGGGTGGCGAGTCCGCGACCCCGCTCGGCGCGGTCGACGAAGACGCTCTGCACCTGACAGCTGGCCGCTGTGGCCGCGCCCACCTCGGCCTTGAAGAGCACCCGGCCGTCCTCGATCCGAGCGAACATCCGGCCCTGCGAGATCAGCTGCGCCACCCGGGCGCGGTACGCGTCGGCACCGCCCACCTCGGGCGAGACCCCCATCTCCTCGGTGAACATCGCGACCGACGCAGGGTAGACGAGGTCGAGCTCGTCGAGGCGTACGACCCGGACGGCCGGGTCCGGCTCGACGGTGCTCGGAGCCTGCATGCACTGGAACGGCTGGTCGGCGCGAACCGACCGCGCGGCCCCCCATTGCGGCTGCAGCCTTTCCCACAGCCCGAGCACGGCGTCTTGCGGGCCGAACAGCGAGCTGCAGCTGCGACCGTCGGACACCGCTCGCTCGGCAAACGCCTCGACTGCGGCCCGGTGGGCTCGGACCGGAACCAGATTGGCAGCGTGGTGGCACAACGCGGTCAGCTCGCCGTCCTCGAGGTAGCCGTAGATGCGGCCGCCGAGCCAGCGCTGGTCGAGGCCGGTGCTGGCGACCCGATCGGCGACGAACACGTTGGTCACCGGGTCTCGGGCCAACAAGCCCTCGACCTGAGCGCGATCGGCCGGCCCGAGCAGCCGGATCCCCTGGCGGCCGCGCAGCGTGGTGGGCACGGGGGCAGCGTACGGCGCAGGGCCGGGCAACGTCCCGCTCGAAAGGTCGGGGCGGGTCAGCCGGCGGTGACGACCGGGGCACCCGGGGCTGAGTCGGCGCCCGTCTCGTCGGCGATCCGCATCGCCTCCGCGATCAGCGTCTCGACGATCTGGCTCTCCGGGACCGTCCGGACCACCTCGCCCTTGACGAAGATCTGCCCCTTGCCGTTGCCGGAGGCCACCCCGAGGTCGGCCTCACGTGCCTCGCCGGGACCATTGACGACGCAGCCCATGACGGCAACCCGCAGGGGCACCTCCAGCCCTTCCAGCCCGGCGGTGACCTCGTCGGCCAGGGTGTAGACGTCGACCTGCGCCCGACCGCAGGACGGGCAGGACACGATCTCGAGCTTGCGTGGCCGCAGGTTGAGCGACTGCAGGATCTGGTTGCCGACCTTGACCTCCTCTACCGGTGGCGCGGACAGCGACACCCGGATGGTGTCGCCGATCCCCTGCCGCAGCAGCGCCCCGAACGCCACCGACGACTTGATCGTGCCCTGGAAGGTCGGCCCCGCCTCGGTCACGCCCAGGTGCAGCGGCCAGTCGCCGGCCGCTGCCAGCAGCTCGTACGCGCGGATCATCACGACCGGGTCGTGATGCTTGACCGAGATCTTGAAGTCGTGGAAGTCATGCTCCTCGAACAGCGACGCCTCCCAAACCGCGGACTCGACCAGCGCCTCGGGAGTCGGGGAGCCGTACTTCACGAGCAGCCGCTTGTCGAGTGATCCGGCGTTGACGCCGATCCGGATCGACACGCCGGCGTCGCTGGCGGCGCGGGCGATCTGGGCTACCTGGTCGTCGAAGGCGCGGATGTTGCCGGGGTTCACACGGACCGCCGCGCAGCCCGCGTCGATCGCCGCATAGACGTACCTCGGCTGGAAGTGGATGTCGGCGATCACCGGGATCTGCGACTTGTGCGCAATCGCCGGCAGCGCCTCGGCGTCGTCCTGGCTGGGACATGCGACCCGGACGATGTCGCAGCCAGTGGCGGTGAGCTCGGCGATCTGCTGCAGCGTCGCGTCGACGTCGGTCGTCTTGGTGGTCGTCATCGACTGCACCGACACCGGGGCGTCGCCGCCCACGAGGACGTCGCCGACCCGGATCTGGCGGGACGGGCGCCGCTCGGCCAGCACCGGTGGCGCCGCGGTGGGCATGCCGAGGTCGATCGACGTCATCGGTTGCTCATTCCAGTCGCACGGGGTTGACGATGTCGGTCCACACCAGCAGCAGACCCATGACGACGAGCACCGAGCCGAACGCGTAGGCCAGCGGCAGCAGCTTGCCGACGTCGAAGTAGCCGGGGTCGGGGCGGCCGCGCAGCCGGGCCCACCCGCGCCGCAGCGCCTCCCACAGCGCACCGGCGATGTGCCCACCGTCGAGCGGCAGGACCGGCAGGAAGTTGAAGATGGCGATGAACAGGTTGACCGACGCCAGCAGCCCGACCACGTCGGACACCCGCGCCACCCAGGGTGAGCGCTCGTCGCTCACCAGCTCGCCCGCGACCCGGCTGGCGCCGACAACGCTGACCGGGCTGTCCGGCTCGCGCTCGGCGCCCACCGCCGCCTTTGCCACACCGACCATCCGCTCCGGCATGTCCAGCAGCGCAGCGCCGGTCAGCTTGATCAGCGAGCCCATCGTCGTCGCAACGTCGAGCGGGTTGCCGCGTTCGTACGGCCGGGTCGGCGCGATGCCGAGGAAGCCGACCTCGACGAACGCCTCGGAGTCGTCCAGGCTCGGGCGCACCGACACCGTCGTATTGGTCGACAGCATCATCGGCGTGCCAGCACGCTCGATGCCGATCTCGGCATCACCGGCCTCGTTGGCGCGGATCAGCTGGCTCAGGTCCTCCCACTCGGTGACCTGTGTGCCGTTGAAGGAGGTGATCTGGTCGCCCGGCCGCAGCCCGGCCCGCTGGGCCGGCGACACCGGGTCGCCCGGCCGGCAGGTCAGCTCGACGCGGTCGGCCGGGACCACGCACTGCGGCACGGTCTCGACCGTCGTGGTAGCGGTCGGAACGCCGACGCCCATGATGAGCACCCCGAACAGGAAGGTCGCGATGGCGATGTTCACCAGCGGGCCACCGGACATCACGATCAGCTTTTGCCACGCCGGCTTGCGGTAGAAGAGCCGGTCCTCCTCGCCGGGCAGCACCTTCTCGTACTCCGCCGCGCGGGCGTCAGCGACCAGCTGGGTGAACATGCCCGTGTTGGTGCTGCGCACCCGGTCGGGGTGCTCGGCATCGCCCGTGCCGCCGGTGTCGCCAGCGGCCGGCGGGATCATCCCGACCAGCTTCACGTAGCCGCCCAGCGGGATCAGTTTCAGCCCGTACTCGGTCTCGCCTCGCCGGAACGACCACAGGCGTCGGCCGAAGCCGACGAAGTACTCGGTGACCTTGACGCCGAACTTCTTGGCCGGCCACATGTGCCCGACCTCGTGCAGCGCGATCGAGACCATCAACCCGACGAAGAAGGCGACCACGCCGACGGTGTAGATCAGCGTGTCCATGGCCCTCCTGACGTCAGCTCGCTGCGAGTGTGGTGGCGCGGTCGCGGGCCCAGCGATCCGCCTCCAGCAACGACTCGACCGACAACGGCTCCTCCACCGAGCCTACGGGGTGGGCGGCCAGCGCCTCGTCGACCACAGCTGCCACCGTGTCGACGATGGCGAGGTACGGCAGCCGGCCCGCGAGGAACGCATCGACGCACACTTCGTTGGCGGCGTTGAGCACCGCGGGTGCGGTGTTCCCGCGCTCCCCGGCTCTGCGGGCCAGCCGTACGGCAGGGAAGGTCTGCTCGTCCAGCGGGGCGAACTCCCAGCAGCTCGAGACCGTCCAGTCGACACCGGCCGCGGCGCCCGGGACCCGGCCGGGCCACGCGAGACCCAGCGCGATCGGCAGGCGCATGTCCGGAGGCGAGGCCTGTGCCATCGTGGATCCGTCGACGAGCTCGACCATGGAGTGGACGTACGACTGCGGGTGCACCACGACGTCGATGCGGTCAAACGCGACGCCGAACAGCAGGTGTGCCTCGATGACCTCCAGCCCCTTGTTCATGAGGGTGGCCGAGTTGACGGTGACCAGTGGACCCATCGACCAGGTCGGGTGGGCCAGCGCCTGCTCGGCGGTGACGTCGGCGAGCTGGTCACGGGTGCGGCCGCGGAAGGGTCCGCCGCTGGCGGTGAGCAGCAACCGCCGCACGTCGGCCGGGTCCTCGCCGCGCAGGGCCTGCGCTAGCGCCGAGTGCTCCGAGTCGACCGGCACGATCTGGTCC
>JALYQN010000304.1 GCA_030855835.1 Actinomycetota bacterium
TCCATCGGCTAGTTGGAGGGGCCTCGTCCATGTCTACCCACTGCGGCTCAGCCGCGCCCGCAGGCCGTGCGGCGTGTCGGCCCAGCACCCCGCTCCTGTCCGAACGGCTCGGATGAGCGATGCTTTCCCGGTGCCCGAGCCAGCCCTCGCGTCCGCCGACGAGGTCGCCCAGCGCCTAGCCGGTACGGGCTACCTCACCGACGTGGGCCTCTCGACGGTCACCTGGCTCGCCCTGACGCTGCGCCGCCCGTTGTTGCTGGAGGGTGAACCCGGAACCGGCAAGACCGCGCTGGCCGAGGCGCTGGCCGACCTGCTCGACGCCCCGTTGGTGCGGCTGCAGTGCTACGAGGGCATCGACGCGTCGCAGGCACTGTACGACTGGGACTTCCCCCGCCAGATCCTGCACCTGCGTGCGATCGAGGCCACCAGGACGCTGGGCGCCGACCTGGACACCGACGCGGTGGAGCAGTCGCTGTTCGACGAGCGGTTCCTGCTGGATCGTCCGGTGCTGCGCGCGCTTCGACACAGCCCAGCGGTGTTGCTCATCGACGAGGTCGACCGGGCTGACGACGAGTTCGAGGCATTCCTGCTGGAGGTGCTGTCGACCTACCAGGTGACCATCCCCGAGTACGGCACCGTCACCGCCGACCCACCGCCGGTGGTGGTGCTGACGTCCAACCGCACCCGCGAGCTGCACGACGCCCTCAAGCGTCGCTGCCTCTACCACTGGATCGAGCATCCTGGGCTGGCTCGCGAGATCGACATCGTTCGGGCCCGGATGCCGGAGGTGTCGCAGCTGCTGGCCGCGCAGGTCGCGGGCGCTGTGCACCAGCTGCGCGAGCACGGCGAGCTGCTCAAGCCGCCTGGCGTGGCCGAGACGCTCGACTGGTGCCGTGCCCTGCACGCCCTCGGCCGGGACACGCTCGACCTGGCCTCCGCCGCGGCGACGCTCGGCGCCGTGGTCAAGTACCGCGAGGACGTCGAGCGCGCCCGGGACCAGCTGGACCGCGCACTCGCCGGCTGAGTCAGGTCCCTCCGCCCGCCACCCGGGTGACAAGGAGGAGGTTGGCTGTCAACCTATGCGCCATGACCAGTGCAGACGAACAGCTCAAGCAGCGGCACAAGGCGATGTGGGCATCCGGCGACTACCCCTCGATGGTGGAGACCTGGCTGCTGCCCCTGGGTCCGGTCCTGCCCGACGCCTGTCAGGTCGGCGGCGACCACCGGGTCCTCGACGTCGCCGCCGGTACCGGCAACGCTTCCATCCATGCCGCGCAGCGCGGCGCCACGGTGGTTGCCAGCGACCTGACGCCCGAGCTGCTCGACGCCGGCCGGGGCAGGGCAGCCGCGGCCGGAGTCGAGCTGGAGTGGGCCGAGGCGGACGCCGAGAAGCTGCCCTTCGCGGACGAAGAGTTCGACGTGGTGATGTCGTGCATCGGCGCCATGTTCGCTCCACATCACCAGGACGTCGCCGACGAGCTGGTGCGGGTGTGTCGCCCCGGCGGCACGATCGGGCTGCTGAGCTGGACTCCGGAAGGGATGATCGGCGCGCTGTTCCGGACCATGGGTCCGTTCGCGCCGCCACCCCCACCGGGCGCTCAGCCGCCCCCGCTGTGGGGCTCCGAAGAGCACGTTCGCGGTCTGTTCGGTGATCGCGTCCAATTCGCGTCTACCGAACGCCGAGTCCTCGAGGTGACAGCCTTTCAGCACTCGGTCGACTTCGCCGCGCACTTCAAGCAGCGCTACGGGCCGACCATCGCGACCATGGCCAACGCCCGGCAGAACGGGCGAGACCACGAGCTCGACAACGAGCTGGACAAGTTCTGCCACGAGTGGAACCTGGGCACGGCCGACCAGGCCCGCTTCGAGATGCAGTACCTGGTCGCCGTGGGCACGCGGGCGTGAACCGTCGACGGTAGGGGTGTGGCAGGCTCGGCGGGGTGAGCAAGAGCCAGACCGTACGGCTGCGCTTCGGGTCCCAGGCTCGCGACGCCGGCACGCACACCAACCTGTCCGCAGTGCGCGCGGACGGCCGGTGCCTGTGGGTGGCCGGTGACGAGACGGCGACACTGGAACGGCTGGTGACCACGTCGGCCTCGCCCCCGGAATACGGACAGCAACGGTCGTACAACCTCGCCGACTTCGTGAAGCTGCCCGGGCCCGCGGGCGATGAGGCCGACATCGAGGGGATCGGCCGCGCCGGGCACTACCTGTGGGCGGTGGGATCGCACAGCCTCAAACGCAGGAAGATCAAGGCCCAGCAGGCCGACGCCAAGGCGATCAAGCGGCTGGCGAAGGTCGAGGACGAGCCCAACCGTCGGGTGATCGTGCGCATCCCGGTGGTTGTCGACGACGACGGCCTCCCGACACTGGTCCGCGATGCGAGCGTCGACGGCGAGCGGTGTACGGCGGCGGTGCTTGCCGGCAAGCGGTCGCTGACCGAGCAGCTCGACCACGACAACCACCTCGGGCCGTTCCTGGCGATCCCCAGCAAGGACAACGGCTTCGACCTGGAAGGTGTGGCGGTCCGGGGCGAGCGGTTGTACCTCGGTCTGCGTGGCCCGGTGCTGCGCGGCTGGGCTGTCGTGCTGGAGGTTCACCCCCGAGTCTTCGACGATGAGCCGCACGTCTTGAGCCTCGACCGCATCGGTGCGGACGGCGAGCGCTACCGCAAGCACTTCCTCGACCTCGGTGGCCTCGGGGTCCGCGACCTGTGCCCCGACGGGGACGACCTGCTGGTGCTCAGCGGCCCCAGCATGGACCTGGACGGACCGGTACGGGTGCACCGCTGGCACGATGCCTTCCGAGCCGACGCAGCCGAGGTCGTCCGCGGCGACGAGATCAGCCGGCTGCTGGACCTGCCGTACGGAGCCGGTGACGACCACGCTGAGGGCATCGCCTTGTTCGACGGCGACGGCGAGGGCGGCGGCGGGGTCGGTCGCAGGCGGCGACTGCTGGTCGTGTACGACAGCCCCGCCGAGCACCGCCTGGACGGTGACGCGATCGTCGCCGACCTGGTGCCGCTGCCGGACTCGTAAGCAGCCAGCGGTGGCGGTGAGCGATGCTGGGCGGGTGAGAGCTGGGGCAGGCGACGGCACCGACGCGGTGCTCTTGGGCTTCGCCGCCGCGCTGCGCGCCGGCGGCGTCACGGTCACGCCCGACCGGGGTCAAGAGTTCCTGCGCGCCGCCGCGGCGGCGGGGGCGGACAGTCAGCAGGC
>JALYQN010000326.1 GCA_030855835.1 Actinomycetota bacterium
CGCGTCGCCCAGCTCGGCCCGCATCAGCTGCACAATGATGGCTCCACCCGTGACGACGACGGCGACCAGTACCAGCGCGGTCGCGATGATGACGCGGGCCCGCAGCGAGATCCGCCGGTACCAGGTCGAGAGCGATTTCCGGTTGATCACGCCCTGTCGCCGAGTCGGTAGCCCTGCCCCCGCAGGGTGCGCAGACTGGCTGTCCCGAACGGCTCGTCCACCTTGCGTCGCAGGTAGCCGATGTAGACCTCGACCACGTTGAGATCGCGTTGTGGGGCGGCGCCCCATACTTCGTTGAGAATCTCCTGCTTCGACCGCACCACCCCACGATGACGCATCAGGTACTCGAGCAAAGCGAATTCGCGGCGGGTCAGGTCGATGGTGACGTCGCCACGTCGGACTGTCCGTACGGCGACGTCGACCACCAGGTCATCCGCACTCAGCAGCGGTGGGCGCTCCGCCGGACCCCGCCGCAGCAGCGCCCGGCAGCGCGCAAGCAGGACCGGGTAGGAGAAGGGCTTGCGCAGGTAGTCGTCGGCACCGGCGTCGAGGACCTCGGTCTCGTCGGCTTCGCCACCCCTCGCGGTGAGCACCAGGATCGGCGTCCAGCGCCCCTCGGCCCGCAGCCGTCGGCAGACCTCCACCCCCGACATGCCGGGCAGCAGCAGGTCGAGCACGATCACATCGACCTGCTCCTGCTTAGCCAGCTGGTACCCCATCTCCCCGTCCAGCGCCAGCTTGACGTCGAAGCCGACGTTCCGCAGCCCGTTCGCCAGGGCTCGCCCCAACCGCTCCTCGTCCTCGACCACCAGGATCGATGCCGCCGCCTCGGTGATGGTCCCGCCTCACGCCTGCTGTGGTGCTTCCTGGGCCGTCACGGTGCCGGACCGACGCGCGAAGCGAAGGTACAGAGGGGGGACGACGAACAGGTTGAGCAGCGTGGCGGTGATGAGCCCGCCGAGAATGACCACAGCCATCGGATGCTCGATCTCCTGGCCCGGGATCGAGCCGGACACGATCAGTGGGATGAGCGCCAGACCGGTGGTGAGCACGGTCATCAAGATCGGCACCAGCCGCTCGGTCGCCGCGCGCATGACGAGGTCCGGGCCGAACGGCACGCCCTCGGACCGCTCCAGGTGCTGCGCATGGCTGATCAGCATGATGCCGTTGCGCGCCACGATCCCGAATACGGTGAGGAACCCGACCAGCGAACCGAGCGAGATCACCCTGTCGCTGAGGAAGGCCGCCAACACGCCACCGACCAGGGCAATCGGCAAGGTGACGAACGACAACGTGGCCAGCCGCCAGCTGCGGAAAGACGTCTGCAGCAGCAGGAAGATCAAAAGCGCCGCGCCGCCGGCGAACAGCAGCAGCCGGTCCTGCGCGGCCTCCCGCTCCGCGTACTCCCCAAGCATCTCGGACCGGAACTCGCGCGGCCAGTCGACCTGGTCCAGCTCGGTGTCGATGTCGTCGACGACCGAGCCGAGGTCGCGGGACCCATCGAGGCTGGCGCCGACGTCGATGGACCGGAACAGGTTCTCGTGGTGCACAGTGTTGGGAACGGACAGGACCTTGATCCGCGCCAGGTCGGTCAGCGGCAGCTTGCCGCTGTTGGGCGTGTCGATCGGCAGGTTCTCCAGGTCGGTCACGCTTTGCCGGGCTTGCGGCGGGCTCCACACCTGCACGTCGTAGGCGCGGCCGCCGCGATAGATGTCACCGGCCTCCTCGCCAGCCATCTGCACGGCCGCCTGGCGACGAACATCGCCCGGCTTGACGCCGTGGCGCTTCGCGGCGGCGAGGTCGACCTCGACCTGCAGCTGGGGGATCTCGTCCTGGAACTCGACGTAGCTCTCGCTCACCCCGTCGACCTGGCCGATGATCTCGTCGACCTCCTCGGCCTTGTCTCGCAGCAGGTCCAGGTCCTGTCCGGTGATCCGGACGGTGATCGGGTCGCTGGTACCGGTCAGGACCTCCCGAATGCGTTCTTTCAGATACGTGAGCACGTCGCGGTACAGGCCCGGGTAGCCGTCGACGACGTCCTCGACCCGGTCCACGGTCTTCTCGTAGTCGACCGACGGGTCGACACTGATCCAGTTCTCGCCGAAGTAGACGCCGTACGGCTCGTCGCCGAAGAACGCGTTGCCGATGTGGGAGCCAGCGTTGCGGACCCCCGGGATCTTCAGCAGCTCCGCGTTCACCAGCCTGGTGGTCCGTACCTCCTCCTGCAGGGAGGTGTCTGGCTTGCTCACCCAGTGCATCAAGAAGTCGCGCTCCTTGAACGACGGCAACAAAGCGTTTCCCAGCAGCGGCAGCAGCACGATTCCCACGACGGTGGTCGCCACGACCCCGAGATAGGCGCCGGTTGGCCGGGTGACGGTTGTGTTGAGAACCCGCTGGTAGGCCCGCTTCAGCGGTGGAACGACCGGCGACTCCCGCTGCTGCAGGGACTTGGCGCTGCGGAAGAAGATCAGGCTCAGCGCCGGCGTCAGCGTCAGCGCGACGACCATCGACGCCAGCAGCGCGAGGGCGTAGGCCAGTGCGAGAGGCTGGAAGAACGACCCGGAGAGCCCGGCCAGGAAGAAGATCGGGATGATGGCGACGATCTCGATCAAGGTGGCGTAGACGATGGCGCCGCGCACCTCGAGCGAGGCATCGAGGATCACCTTGGCGGTCGACGTCGGGCTGCCCGCGGCACGGTGCTGACGCAGCCGGCGTACCACGTTCTCGATGTCGATGATGGCGTCGTCGACCACGTCACCGAGCGCTATCACGAATCCGGCAAGCACCATCGTGTTGATCGTGACGTCTTGAAAGTTGAGCACCATCACCGCCGCCAGCAACGACAGCGGGATCGCCACCACGCTGATGACCGCGGTGCGCCACGAGTACAGGAAGATGCCCAGCATCAGCACCATCAGCAGGGCACCGAGCACCAGCGCGCTAGTCAGGTTGTCGATGGCCTCCTCGATGAACGTCGCCGGACGGAAGATCTCGGCGTCGACCGCGATGCCCTGCAGGCTGGGCTCCATCTCGGCGAGGGCGGCCTCGACGCCCTCGGTCACGTCCATGGTGTTGGCCCACGGCAGCTTCTCGACAATCAGCATCAGCCCGGAACCCTCATTGATGACGGCGTCACCGATCAGCGGCTGATGGCCCCGGCGCAGGTCGGCGACGTCGCGGAGCTGGATCTGCCGGCCGTCGCCGGCGGTGATCGGCACCTGGCCGAGGTCACCGGGCTGAACCACCGCCTGCACGTGCTGGACCCCGACCCGGCGCTCAGGACCGTCGATCCACCCGCCGCGGCCGATGAAGTGCCCTGCGGAGTACTGCAGCAACCCGGCGTCGAGAGTGTCCGCCGTGACATTCATGACCTGGTCGAGGGTCACGTCCTGCGCCTCGAGCCGCTTCGGGTCCGCCTGCACCTGCAGCATCTCCAGGCGCTCTCCCCAGATCGGCACATTGGCGACGCCGGGAACCTGCAGCAGCCGGGAACGGATCTTCCAGTAGGCGGTCATCGACAGGTC
>JALYQN010000340.1 GCA_030855835.1 Actinomycetota bacterium
ACACACAACAAGAAGTCAACCACCATTACGATCTAACTCACAAAGAGAATCACACCGGTGTGCGTATTGTAGGACTGGCGGCAGGTCCCAACATACATTACAGCCAGAGCCATGCCCGCCGGCACGATCAGCACGAAGCGACGAGCGAATCGGGCCCCGGCTTGCTTGGCCCTCGCATCCTTTCGGCCCTGGGTGTCCTGTACGCGATCGTCGATGAGGGCTTCGAGGCGTCGGTCCAGATCGGTGCCGCCGACCTCGTGGGCCACCAGCAGCGTTTCGCACACCGCATCGGCGGTGGGGTCGGCCAGGTTGACCTTGAGGACCTGGAGGGTGCGCGGGAAATCCGTCGAGAGCAGCCACTCCCGGTGGGCGCAGAGAAAGGCGGGTCGTAGCTCTTCGGGGGCGCGACGCCCGACCTCGAAGAGGGCCTGGGGGATCGAGCGCCCCAGGGAAGACGTGAGAATGCGCAGTTCCTCCAGCAGGCGGGGCCAGGCGTCCATGGCGGCGGCGCGACGGTTGGCTCGCCGCCTGCGGTAGGACGCCATCGGAAACGACGCTGCGAACATGCCGGTGGCGAGAGCGGGCAAGGGCCCCCCGAACACGGCGTAGGCACCGACGGCTCCGAGCACAGCCAGCGCGACGATCACGGCGGCGAGCTCTCGAACGGGGATCTCGGCCAGTCCGGCCTGCACGAGCCAGTCCCGGCGGCGCGAGTGCCGTCGCGCCGCGCCCCGGCCCCGGGGAAGCCGCAGGCCGCGCCATCCGAGGGCGACCTCGGTGAAGACCAGGTAGGCGCCCGTGGCGGCGAGCAGCGCCAGAAGCAGGCCGGTCATCGCCGCGCCAAGCCGAGGTCGCCGCGGACCTCTTGTCCGAGCAGCTCGTGCACCGACAGACCTCCCTCCTGGAGGCCGCGCCCGAGCCGCACCGGCAGGTTGCCGGTCCACACGAGCTGGTCATCGGGATGGGGTCGGGCGAAGAGCTGGGTGACGGTGAACTGGGCCGCCTCGGGCCCCGAGGCGAGATCCTCCACCGCCACGATCTCGGTGACGCGTGGCCCCTTGGGTCCCCTGGAGCAATGGACCACGAGATCGACGCTCTCGCTGACGAGCGTGTTGAGCGCTCCGATGGGCAGCTCGCTCGACGAGTCAGAGAGCTGGCAGATGAAGCGAAGGCGCGTGAGGGCTTGACGGGCAGAGCCGGCGTGGATCGTGGTGAAGCCCTTGACGCCGGACGACAGCGTCAACAACAACGGCAGGGCCTCCTTGTCCCGTACCTCGCCGACGATGGCGACGTCAGGGGCCATGCGAAGGAATCCGGCGACCAGCTTGCGCAGGTCGACGGCCGGGCGGTCTGGACGGGCGGCCCGCGTCTGCATGCTGGCCACGTTGGGCAGCGGCACATCGGCCTCGAACACCTCTTCGGCCACCACCACCCGTAGTGACGGATCGAGCTCGGCAGCGCAGCACGACAGCAGGGTCGTCTTCCCCGAGCCGGGCGCACCGGCGATGACGATGGTCTGGCGGGCTCGCACGCAGCCGGCGAGGAACCCGGCGGCGACCGTGGACAACATGTCCCGCTCCACCAGCTGGTCGAGGTGTCGGAACGCCACGCCGGTGAACTTCCTGACGTTCACCATCACGTGCCCACCACGACTGATGTCGCCATGGACGATGTGGAGGCGTGCCCCGTTGTCGAGCTGGGCATCTTGCAGCCCTTCGGAGGCATCGAGCTTGCGGTGCGACGTCGAGGCATCGTCGAGGATCTTGGTCAACGTGCGCAGCACGTGATCGTCGTCGTGGAAGCCCTCGTCGTGGTAGCCGGATGTCCCGCGATGCCGCTTCACGAAGATCGAATCCGGGGCGTTGACCATCACCTCCCAGACGTCGTCGTCCTCCAGCAGCGGCTCGAGAGGGCCATAGCCGGCCAGGTTTCGGAAGGCCCGCTCGGCGACCAGGTCGGGCTCGCTCAGGTCGTAGGGGTGCAGGCCTCGCCGGTGGTCC
>JALYQN010000346.1 GCA_030855835.1 Actinomycetota bacterium
GGTCAAGACCCGGCCACACTGCCCACCCGGGTTCTTCGCGGCCGAGGCGGACGGACTTCGCTGGCTGGGCGAGGCGACCGCGGTTGGGGGCGTGCCCGTCCCAGAGGTACGCGCGGTCACTGTCGACTGCCTCATCCTCAGCTGGGTCGAGCCAGGCCGGCCGCCGGTGGAGGCCGCCGAGCGGTTCGGACGGGAGCTGGCCGCAACCCATGCCGCCGGTGCTGCGACGTTCGGGCGCGCCGACGCTGCGGCGACGTGGATCGGCATGGCACCGCTGCCGCAGGAACCGGCCGACACCTGGGCGGAGTTCTACGCCGCCAGCCGGATCGAGCCGTACCTGCGCTCGGCCAACGACCGCGGCCGGATCGGCTCCGCCGACGTCGCCTCGGTGCGGGAGGTGCTGGACCAGCTTCCCGACCTGGCCGGGCCGGCCGAGCCGCCGGCCCGGCTGCACGGGGACCTGTGGTCCGGCAACGTCGTGTGGTCGGCGGACGGTCGAGGGCACGTCGTGGACCCGGCGGCCCACGGCGGCCACCGGGAGGCCGACCTGGCGATGTTGGCCTTGTTCGGTGTGCCCAGGCTCGACCGGGTGCTGGTCAGCTACGACCAGGCCAACCCGCTAGCGGACGGGTGGCGCGACCGGGTCCAGCTGCATCAGCTGCACCCGCTGCTGGTTCATGCCGCCGCGTTCGGGGGCACCTACGGCGCGCGCGCCGGGCAGGCCGCCCGGGCCGCGCTCCAACCAGCCCACCGCTGACCCCGCCCTCCGGCCCCCGTTGCTGGGTCGCCGGTGGGTCGACTCCCAGGCTGGTCTCAGGTGCGGCTGGCAGGCTTGGTCGGCATGACGGGCAAGCGGATCCTCGTGGTCGACGACGACCGGGCCGTCCGCGACTCGCTTCGCCGGTCGCTGCAGTTCAACGGGTACGAGGTGGAGACCGCCGCCGACGGCGCCGAGGCGCTCGCGCGGGTCCCCTCGGTCCGACCCGACGCGATCATCATGGACGTGCTGATGCCCCGCCTGGACGGGCTGGAGACCACCCGGGCCCTGCGGCACGCCGGCAGCCAGCTGCCCATCCTGGTGCTCACCGCCCGCGACGCGGTGGGAGACCGGGTCGATGGGCTCGACGCCGGCGCCGACGACTACCTGACCAAGCCGTTCGCGCTCGAGGAGCTGCTGGCGCGCCTGCGGGCGCTGCTGCGCCGGTCGACGCGTGCGGTCGACGCCGATGACGTCACCCTCAGCTTCGCCGACCTGAGCCTGGACGTGGCCACCCGCGACGTACGCCGCGGCGAGCGCGCGCTGACCCTGACCCGCACCGAGTTCGCGCTGCTGGAGCTGTTCCTCCGCCGCCCCCGCCGGGTGCTCGACCGCGCATTCATCCTCGAGGAGGTGTGGGGCTACGACTTCCCCACCACCGCCAACTCCCTGGAGGTGTACGTCGGCTACCTGCGACGCAAGACCGAGACCGAGGGCGAGGCCAGGCTGCTGCACACCGTGCGGGGGGTGGGTTACGTGCTGCGCGAGTCACCACCGTGACCCACACCGTGACCCACACCGTTACCCACACCGTGACTGACGCCGTGGCTGACCCGTGAGCACACTGTGACCAGCCCACGGCTGGTCGAGCGGGTCACCCTCGCCTCGCGCATCACCGTGCTGACTTCGCTGGCGGTCGGGTTGACGCTTGCGGTGGTCAGCGTCGCGGTCTACCTCACCCTGCGGATGGAGCTGCAGAACTCGCTCGACGAGTCGCTGGGCGAGCGCGCACGGGACACCGCGGACACCGCGGTCGACGCGGCCATCGAGGGGGGTGAGGCGCCCTTGTGGGTGCTCACCGCGACCGACGTGCGGATAGCGGTGGTGGTGGGCGATCGTGCGGTCAGCAACGACGCGTCGGCCGAGCAGTACGTCGACGAGCCCGAGCAGCAAGTCGCCGCAGGCGTGACCGGCGGGTCGATGCGTACCGCTGTCGTCGACGGCAGCAGGTACCGGGTCGCGGCGGTGCCACTGCCCGGCGACCAGGCACTGGTGCTGGCGCAGTCGATGGAGCCGACGTACAAGTCGCTGGAACGGCTGGCCCTGGTGGCCTGGGTGGTCGGCCTGACCGGTGTGTTCCTTGCCGGGCTGGCCGGGTGGGCGGTCGCGACCAACGGCCTGCGTCCGGTTCGGCGGTTGACCCAGGCGGCCGAACGGGTGGCCCGCACCGACGACCTGCACCCCATCACGGTCACCGGCACCGACGAGCTCGCCCGGCTCACCTCGGCGTTCAACCAGATGCTGGCGGCGCTGACGGCCTCCCGACACCGACAGAACCAGCTGGTCGCGGACGCCGGCCACGAGCTGCGCACGCCGCTCACCAGCCTGCG
>JALYQN010000349.1 GCA_030855835.1 Actinomycetota bacterium
GAGCCGGCCGGGCCAGATCCGGTCGCGCCAGCACCAGCGCCGCGAGGGCGCCGTCGTCCCACCCGCGCAGCGCGTCGGCGAGCGTGCGCGCGGGAGCCGGGCTCGGGCGATCGGTCATCGGGCCAACGGTACGGCTGCCATGCTGGGAGGCTGGCACTGGAGCAGCCTGCGGGGAGGAGCGCTCATGGGGACCATCGAGGCCACCGGGCTGTCCAAGGCCTACGACGGGAAGCTGGCCGTGGACGGGTTGTCGTTCCGCGTCGACCCGGGCAGCGTGACCGGCTTCCTCGGACCCAACGGCTCCGGGAAGTCCACCACGATGCGGCTGATGCTGGGCCTGGACAACGGGCAGGGCAGCACGACCTTCGACGGCTCGCCGTTTCGGCAGCTGCGGGACCCGATGCGACACGTCGGCTCACTGCTGGAGGCCAAGCCGTTCCACCCGACCCGCAAGGCCCGCAACCACCTGCGGCTGCTGGCCGCCCCCAACGGGATCAGCGACGCGCGCGTCGACGAGGTACTCGAGATGGTGGGCTTGACCTCGGTCGCCGCCGACAAGCCGAGGAAGTTCTCGCTGGGAATGGGCCAACGGCTCGGGATCGCCGCCGCGCTCCTGGGAGACCCACACACGCTCATCCTGGACGAGCCTGCCAACGGTCTCGACCCGCAGGGCATCCAGTGGCTGCGCCAACTGCTGAAGGACCTGGCCGGCGAGGGCCGGTCGGTGTTTGTGTCCAGCCACCTGCTCGCCGAGATGGCGCTGATGGCTGACCGGCTGGTCGTCATCGGTCGGGGCCGGCTGCTGGCTAGTGGCCCGGTGGACGACTTCGTCAAGGCCAGCCGCAGCAACGCGATAGTGCTGCGCACCCCCGACATCGAGCTCCTCGGGCCGGTGCTGGGCCAGCGTGGTGCCTACCTCGTGGGCGGCGCGGACGGCGCGTACGTCGTGACCGGCATGGCTCGCGAGCAGATCGGCGACGTCGCGCACGAGGTGGGTGCCCGGCTGCACGAGCTGGCCAGCCGCGAGGCGACGCTGGAGGAGGCGTTCCTGGAGGCGACCGGCATGAGCGAGGAGTTCATCGGCCATGCCGGCGCCCTCAGCGGCGAGCCGGGCAGCTACGACGGGACCCGGGCATGACCGCCGCGCTGCGGTACGAGTGGTGCCGCCTGGTCACGCTGCGCTCGACGTACTGGCTGGTCGCGGCGTCGCTGGTGATCGCCGGCACCCTGTCAAGCCTCATCGCGTGGGGATTCTCCGGCGTCGAGGTCCTCGAGGAGGGTCCCGACTTCGTGCTCGCGGCTATCGCGACGCAGGGCGCCGGTGCGGGCTTCGCCCCGTTTCTCGTCGCGTACGTGATGAGCATCTTCGGCATCTTGACGTTCGGGCACGAGTACCGCCACGGCATGATTCGCGCAACGCTCACCGCCGTGCCCAACCGGCTCGCGGTGTTCGCCGCCAAGGTGGCGCTGACCGCCCTGGTTGCCGGCCTGACCGCGTTGCTGTGCACGCTCCTCGGGCTGCTCGCGGCGAAGGTCTTCTTCAGCGGCATCCCGACAGACTCCGCTGACGTGACGCGAATCCTTGGCGGAGCGTCGCTCTACGTGGCCCTGTTCGCGCTGGTGGGGCTGGCACTCGCGGCGATCTTCCGCAACCAGATCGCTGCGATCATCGTGGTGTTGCTGTTCCCCCTCGTCGGCGAGCTGATCATCCGGTTGGTCCTCATCATCCCGGAGGCATTCAACGGCATTCAGGACGCTGCCGGGTTCCTTCCCTTCGACGCTGGCGCGCAGATGTTCACCTTCCTCGACCTCGACCAGGCGCTGGAGGTCTTCGGCTTCACCCCGCAGGGTCCGGTGGGCGGTGGCGTCACGTTCGCGGTGTTCACCGCCTTGATGCTCGCCTTGGCCGGCACCCTGTTCGTCCGCCGCGACGCTTGATTCCGCCTCGCCTCGCAGCGGCCCGGCCGATCTTCCGACCGGCGGGCTGCCATAGCGACCCGACCGTCGGAACATCCGTTTTGCGGCGCGGCCACGCGGACCGATCTTCCGACCGGCGGGCCGCCATAGCGACCCGACCGTCGGAGCATCCGTTTTGCGGCGCGACCACGCCGGCCGATCTTCCGACCCGGCGGAGGCGGGCTGAATCAGACCGCGACGGGGTACGCCAGCAGCCCGGCCGCAGGGGCCCGCAGCGCGAGCGCACGGCAGAACTCGATGGCGTCCATCTCGATCGTCGGCCCATCCGCGCCGGACGACCAGTGGCCACCGGCCGGTCCGGTGAGCTGCAGGTCGTAGCTCTGCCCATGTCCACCGGCCCACTCTGCAACCAGGTCGGCGACGATGACCCCGTCGTGGTCGGCGCTCAGCTGCATGGGCTGCCCGACGGCTCGCGCGAGGTCGACGCGGTGCATCCAGGGGTCCCGGGTGAGGATCACGTCGAGCAGGTGCCCGATCGTCCACGTCTCCACCCGGTCGCCGACGACCTGCCGCTCCGGCAGCGTCCGCCGGCGCACCAGCGCGGGCACCCGTCGCCTGCTCCGAACTGCGTGCGGGACCGCTGCGGCCAGCCGCTCGACGATCTGGTCCGGCGTGAGGCCGCGGCGCTCGTCGACCTGTACCGCGGTGAGCGCGTCGATCCCGCCGCCGAGGCGAGCCGCCGCCCGCTGCTGGTGCACCATGACGCGCAACGATGCCGCCATCTCGGTCATGCCCAGCACGTGGCTGGCCATCGCGTGGACGTCCCATTCGGTGCAGTCGGTCGGGCGGTGCCAGTCGGCGGGGGCGAGCCGCCGGAGGGCCGCGAGGACGCGGTCGTACTCCGTGGCGGCCAGCCGTATCGCGGTGCCGTGGTCGAGGACCGCCGGTCGGGCGACGGTGGGTGCCTGGGTGCTGGTGGTCATGGACGTGAGCCTTTCTGTGCGGGGGCGGGGGGCAGTCCCATGTGGTCGGCGTACATGTCGACGGTGCGGTCCAGGAGCCGCCGCCAGCGGGTGCCGCCCGGGTCGTTGGCGAGCTGGGCGTCCACGAGTCCGCCCACCAGCGCGACCCACAGATCGGTGCCGGCGGGGTCGCGGACGCCCAGGCGGGTGAGCAGGTCGGTCATCCGGCGCAACACCCGTACGGCCGGTTCGTACGAGTCCGGGCTCGGTGTGAAACCGGGCACGGTGCGCTGGTTCATCAGTTCGTAGCGGGTGGGCACCTCTACGGCGAAGTCGAAGAAGTGCACGGCCACCCGCCGCAGCTGCTCGCGGGCGGGGCCGGTGCGGCGGTGCTCGTCGGCGACGTCGCGTGCCTCGTACGTCCGCCAGGCGTCGCCGTACATGGCGTCGTAGATGGCCAGCTTGGAGTCGAAGTGGCTGTACAGCGAGGGCGGGCGCATGCCGACCCTGACCGCGATCTCGCGCAGCGTGATGCCGGCCAGACCGGTGGCCGCCGCGACCTCCCAGGCGGCAGCCACGATCTCCCGGCGGGTTCCCGCCCGCCGCTCGGCCTGCCTATCGCGGTTCGGACTACCTAATGCCATTAGGTGACAGTGCTGGAGGTCGCCCCGGTTGTCAACCTCAGCGCATGGCGCCGAGGTCCGGCTGCGACCTGTCCGGCGAGCTCGACCACGGCTCCCGAGACATGCACGCCCACGTCGGCCACGCGATGCTGCAGGCGGAGGCTGCTCGGTTGCCGTGCCGTGGGGGGCCGAACGGCCGAGCCGACCCTGATTTCCCGCTCTCGGAGCAGGCTTGGGTTTGACCCGTCCTGAGGCTGCCCGTAGCGTTGTACCTGGTTGCAGTTGTACTTCCGCTAGTGGTTTGAAACGCCCGCGAAGTCTGACAGCGGGCGCTTTGTTTTCTCGGGCCGTGTACATCGCGGTCCGAGCGGGGCGCCTGGTTGCGACCCGAGGCCGTGACCTGCGGTCCCGACCAGCACACCCCAGAAGGAGAGCCTCGTGGCTCAAGGCACCGTGAAGTGGTTCAACGCCGAGAAGGGCTTCGGCTTCATCGCCCAAGACGGCGACGGTCCGGACGTGTTCGTGCACTACAGCGCGATCGACGCCTCCGGCTATCGGTCCCTCGACGAGGGTCAGCGGGTGGAGTTCACCCAGACCCAGGGTCAGAAGGGCCCGCAGGCGGAGAACGTCCGCGTGGTCTGACCGAAAACTCGCTCACACACCCGACAGGGGTGGTCC
>JALYQN010000359.1 GCA_030855835.1 Actinomycetota bacterium
GAGCGGGCGTACCCCCTGGGTGCGTGCGGTGTCGGCGTCCATCAGCACCACGGCGGCGGCGGCGTCGTTTATCCCGCTGGAGTTGCCGGCGGTGACGCTGCCCTCCTTGCTGAAGGCCGGCTTGAGCTTGGCCAGACCATCGAGGGTCACGTCGGACCGGAAGTGCTCGTCGGTGTCGACCGTGGTGGTGCCCTTGCGGCCCTTGACCTCCACGCCCACGATCTGTGCCGCGAAGCGGCCCTCCTCGGTCGCGCGGGCGGCCCGCTGGTGGCTGTCGACCGCCAGCTGGTCCTGGTCCTCGCGGCTCACCCCCACTTTTCGGCCACGTTGTCGGCGGTGGTGCCCATGTGCACGTCGTTGAAGGGGTCGGTGAGCCCGCCCACCATCGGGTCGACGGTCTTGCCGTCGCCCATCCGCTGCCCCCAGCGGCCGTCCGGCAGCCAGTAGGGGGCGCGACTCATCGACTCCGCACCGCCCGCGACCGCAATGTCGGTGTCACCGAGCATGACTGCCTGGGCGGCGGACACGATCGCCTGCAGCCCGCTGCCGCAGAGCCGGTTCAAGGTCAGCGCGGGGGTCTCGACGGGCAGGCCAGCGTTGACCGTCGCGACCCGGGCGAGGTACATGTCCCGCTTGTCGGTGTGTATCACGTTGCCGAACACCACATGTCCGACGTGGCCCGCCTCGATGCCGGCGCGATCGACCGCCTCGCGGGTCACCTGCGTGGCCAGGTCCGCGAGCGGGACGTCCTTGAGGCCGCCGCCATACTTGCCCACCGCGGTCCGTACCCCACTGGCAACCACAACGTCTCGATCAGTCATCCGCGTCTCCTTCACTGCACTGTCTCGGCGATAGCACCTGCTGACCCGTCATGCTGCCCCTACCGTCAGCCGAGCGCACCCCCACCCCGCCACCACGGCCGATGATGGCCTCGCAGCGGGGTACCTTGGGGCCCACACCCGGGTCGAGGAGGACCGCTGATGGCGCAGACGAGTTTCGAGGACACAGCCGCCGATGCGGTGGCATCGCTGGGACCGGAGGCGGGACTGTTCGCCGGCGCCGACGACGCCCTGTTCGGGCGTGCGCTCGGCACCCTCGGACTGAACCTGGCCCGGCACCCGGCCACCGTGGCAGCCGCCGGCCTCGGGTTCGCCGGTGCGGTCCTCGGCGGCTTCGCCGCCAGCGGCCGGCGCCTGGTGGGTCTCACCGCGGATGGCCCCTTCGGCAGCCCGAAGGACAAGCGGTTTGTGGACCCGGCGTGGGAGAGCAACCCCGCCTACTACGGGCTCCGGCAGGGATTCCTGGCCTTCGAGCGGCTGCTGTCGGACCTGGTCGAGAGCTCCACCGTGGACGAGACCACCAGGCGCAAGGCGCGGTTCGTGCTCGGCCTGCTCGCCGACGCCGCCGCCCCGACCAACTTCGTGGCCACCAATCCCGCGGTGCTCAAGCGCGCGTTCGAGACCGGCGGTGCGAGCCTGGTGCGCGGCGGACGTACGTTCGTCGACGACCTGGTGCACAACCGCGGGCGCCCGCGGCAGGTCGACACCACGCCGTTCGAGCTGGGCCGCAACCTCGCGGCGACGCCGGGAAAGGTGGTGTTCCGCAACCACCTGATGGAACTCATCCAGTACGACGCGCAGACGGACAAGGTGCACGAGGTGCCCATCCTGGTGAGCCCGCCCTGGATCAACAAGTACTACATCATGGACCTGGCCCCCGAGCGCAGCCTGCTGGAGTGGGCGGTGCAGCACGGGCACACGGTGTTCGCGATCAGCTACCGCAACCCGGACGCATCGATGCGTGACACGCAGTTGGACGACTACCTGGTGCACGGTCCGCGAGTAGCCCTCGACGTCGTACAGAACATCACCAAGGCGCCTAAGGTCGACCTGATGGCGCTGTGCCTCGGTGGTGCCCTGGCGGCCATGCTCGCGGCGTACGAGGCCGTTGACGGCGAGGACCGGATCGGCGCCATCACCTTGCTCAACACGATGCTCGACTACAGCGAGCCCGGGGAGCTGGGCGCGTTCACCGACGAGAAGGCCATCGTCAAGCTCGAGCAGAAGATGCAGCGCGACGGCTACCTGGACGGCAAGCAGATGGCCGGGACCTTCGACATGCTGCGCGCCAACGACCTCATCTTCAACTACGTGGTCAACAACTGGCTGATGGGTGACCAGCCACCGGCCTTCGATATCTTGGCCTGGAACGCCGACTCCACCCGCATGCCCGCGGCGATGCACGCGTTCTACCTGCGCGCGTGCTATCAGCGCAACGAGCTGGCCGAGGGCGACCTGGAGCTGATGGGGCGCCGGCTGTCACTCGGCGACGTGAAGTCGGACGTGTTCTACGTCGGGGCCGAGGCCGACCACATCGTGCCGTGGCGATCCGCGTTCCGCGGTGCCCGGCAACTGCCCGGCGACGTGACCTTCGTGCTCACCTCGTCGGGGCACATCGCCGGCGTCGTCAACCCGCCCAACCCGAAGTCACGGCACTGGACCGGCTCCGCCGACGAGCAGGATGCGGACCGCTGGCGCGAGGAGGCGACCCAGCACGACAAGTCGTGGTGGGAGAGCTGGGCACCGTGGGCGGCCCAACGCGGCGGCAAGATGCGCAAGCCGCCCCGGACCGGCAGCCGCAAGTACAAGGTCCTCGGCGACGCCCCCGGGGCCTACGTCCGCGGCGAGGTCCCGCCCGAGATCGCCCGGAACACCGCCTGAGCGACGCCGCCCACTCGTCGAGTGGCCCGAGGACGCCAGCCCAGGGCACCCGGATGCCTACTGCGCCACTCGGCGCGCGGGGCTCCTCGGCACGCGAGCGACACTAGGCTGAGGGGGTGGCCGACCCCCGGGAGGCACTGAGGACCCAGCGTGAGGCGCTCGGTACCTTCATCCGTGCTCAGCGCAAGCTCGCCAGCCTGTCGCTGCGGGAGATGGCCGAGGTCACCAAGGTCTCCAACGCGTACCTGAGCCAGCTGGAGCGTGGGCTGCACCAGCCATCCGTCCCGGTGCTGCGCTCCATCGCCCAGGCGCTGGGTGTCACGACCGAGACGCTGCTTGCGCAGAGCGGGCTGCTCGACCCGCAGGACCTGCCGCCGGCCACGGAGGCGGTGATCCGCCAGGACGCCCGGCTGAGCGAAGAGCAGAAGGACGCCCTGCTGCGTGTCTAT
>JALYQN010000364.1 GCA_030855835.1 Actinomycetota bacterium
TGACCACACCTGAGCCGGCCGAGGCGAGCAGCGCGTCGACGTGGCCGTGGTAGCAGCCGGCGAACTTCACCACCAGGTCGCGTCCGGTGACACCGCGGGCCAGTCGGACCGCCGACATCGTCGCCTCGGTGCCCGACGACACCAGCCGAACCTGCTCGACCGGTGTGCGGTCCACGATCTGTTCGGCCAGCAGCACCTCAGCCTCGGTCGGCGCACCGTAGGAGGTGCCGCGGGCGGCGGTGGCGGTGACCGCGTCGACAATCGCCGGGTGCGCGTGGCCGTGCAGCAGGGCTCCCCACGACGACACCAGGTCGACGTAGCTGCGCCCGTCGGCGTCGGTCACGTACGGGCCGCGCCCGGAGCCGATGAACCGCGGCGTGCCACCGACGGCCCGGAAGGCGCGCACCGGCGAGTTGACGCCACCGGGAATGACCCGGCGGGCGCGGGCGAGCAGCACCGCCGATGCCGGCGCATCGGCGCAGTACGCCGCCGGGTCGGGCGTGGAGGCTGCCGTCACCGCGCCATTGTCCCCGAGCCGCACCGCAAGCACCGGCCGGGCCAGCGGGATGAATGATGAGACATTCTTGACGCCGGGTGGGACAGCTACGTCACATCGCTCGTCCAGCGCCGTCACCGCAGCAGGCGGGCAGCGTCGGTGGCCCAGTAGGTGAGCAGCACGTCGGCGCCGGCACGCCGGATGCCGGTCAGCACCTCGAGCAGCGTGCGCTCACGGTCGATCCATCCCCGCTCGGCCGCCGCCTCGACCATGGCGTACTCCCCCGAGACGCTGTACGCCGCGACCGGCACGTCGACGGCCTCGCGCACCGCCCGGACGACGTCGAGGTAGCCCAGCGCCGGCTTCACCATGACGATGTCGGCGCCCTCGGCCACGTCGGCCCGCACCTCGCGCAGCGCCTCGCGCGCGTTGGCGGGGTCCTGCTGGTAGGTAAGGCGGTCGCCCTGCAGTGAGCTGTTCACCGCCTCGCGGAAAGGCCCGTAGAAGGCAGAGGCGTACTTGGCGGCGTACGCGAGGACACCCACGTCGCCGTGTCCACCGGCATCGAGGGCTGCCCGGACCGCGCCGACCTGGCCGTCCATCATCCCGCTCGGCCCGACCAGCCCCACGCCCGCGTCGGCGTGCACCAGCGCCATCGCGGCGTACCGCTGCAGGGTGGCGTCGTTGTCCACCCGGCCAGCGGCGTCGAGGACCCCGCAGTGCCCATGGTCGGTGAACTCGTCGAGGCACAGGTCGCTCACCACCACCAGCGCGTCCCCGACCTCGGACACCGCGTCCCGGATCGCCATCGTCAACACGCCGTCGGGGTCGGTGGCTCCCGAGCCAGTCGCGTCCTTGTGCTCGGGCACGCCGAACAGCACCACGCCGCCGATCCCCAGCTCGGCCGCGTCGGCGACAGCCGCCCGCATCGTGTCCCTGGTGTGCTGCATCACACCGGGCATGCTGGCCACCGGCACCGGTTCGCGCGCTCCCTCCAGGATGAACAGTGGGAGCAGCAGCTGCTGCGGATGCAGCACGGTCTCGGCGACCAGGGCCCGCACCGCGCGCGAAACGCGCAGCCGACGCGGCCGGATGACCGGGAAGCCCACTCAGGTGACCTTGCGCCGGACCGGCCCGCGTCGCTCGGACGGGCGGGTCACCGGCTCGCCGGCCTCCAGCGCCGCGACCCGGCGCTGGGTGCCGAAGTCAGCCAGCGCCTCGGTGAGCAGGTCCACCGACGGGTGCTCGGCCAGCACGTCGACCCGCAGCCCGTGCTCCTCGGCGGCGTGCGCGGTCGCCGGGCCGATGCAGGCGATCACGGTGCCGGGGTGCGGCTTGCCGGCGATCCCGACCAGGTTGCGCACCGTCGAGGACGACGTGAACACGACCGCATCGAACCGGCCGGACTTGATCGCCTCGCGCACCTGCGCGGGTGGCGGAGCGGCCCGCACCGTGCGGTACGCCGTGACGTCGTCGACTTCCCACCCGAGCTCGTGCAGCCCGGCGACCAGGCTGTCGGTCGCGATGTCCGCCCGGGGCAGGAACACCCGGTTGATGGGGTCGAGGACGTCGTCGTACGGCGGCCAGTCCTCGAGCAGCCCGCGGCCCGACTGCTCGCCCGACGGCACCAGGTCGGGTCGGATCCCCCAGGTGCGCACGGCGTCGGCGGTGACCTGCCCCACCGCGGCGACCTTGAGCCCCGAGAACGCCCGTGCGTCCAGCCCGTACTCGTCGAACTTCTCCCGCACCGCGCGCACCGCGTTGACCGAGGTGAACGCCACCCACTCGTAGCGACCTTCGACCAGGCCGCGGATGGCCTTGTCCATCTGCTGCGGGTTGCGCGGCGGCTCCACCGAGATCGTCGCGACCTCCTCAGCCACCGCACCGTGGGCGAGCAGCCGCTCCGACAGCGCGCCGGCCTGCTCCTTGGTGCGTGGCACCAGCACCCGCCAGCCGAACAACGGCTTCGTCTCGAACCACGACAGCTGCTCGCGCAGGCCGACGACGTCGCCGACCACGACCAGAGCGGGCGGCGCCATCTCGGCGTCGGCGGCGTCGGCGGCGATCCGGTTCAGGGTGGACACCACGGTGGCCTGCTCGGTGGTCGTGCCGACACGGGTCATCGCCACCGGGGTCTGTCCCGAACGACCGGCCGCCACCAGCGCATCGGCCACCTGCGCGATCGAGGCGACCGCTGACAGCAGCACCAGGGTCTGGTCGGTGCCGTAGCGCGACCAGTCGACCTTGGCCTCGGCGACGTTGACGACCGCGACCTCACGCTGCGTCCGTGTGGTGAGCGGCACCCCGGCGTACGCCGCCACCGCCGTCACCGCGGACACACCGGGGACGATGTCGAAGGCCACGCCGGCCTTGGCGCAGGCGATCGCCTCTTCCGGACCGGTGCCGTAGACCCACGGGTCACCGCTGAGCAACCGCACGACCGGCTTGGCGCTCTTGGCGTGCTTGACGACCAGGCGGGCTCGCGCGGCATGGGTCAGCGGCGTGCCGGTCTCGCCCTGGGCGCCGTCGATGACCAGCGGAGCCATGGTCGGGGCCGGCGCCCGCACGGCGCTGGTAACGCCGTTCCGGACCGCGTCCACGAGACCGGCGTGGTCCGGGGTCTCGGTGATCACCACCGCCGCCTCGCGGATCAGCTCGACGGCGCGGACGGTCAGCAGCCGCGGATCTCCGGGTCCGGTGCCGACGAAGCTGACCCGTCCGGGCCGCCGGGCCGCGGTCGCCGTGGCGGCCGCGGTGCTGGTAGTGCGGGTACGCGCGGTACTGGTCACGAGATCGGTCTCCAGGTCGTCGTGCGGGGCTGTCGGCGGCTGGCTGGTCTTGCGCGATGGGCGGGTCACGGCTTTGCACCTGCGCCGACAACCGCCGCGATGAGTTCGTCCGCCCCGTCGGCGAGCATCTCGGTCGCGAGGGCCAGCCCCAGCTGCTCCGGCTCGAGTGGGGACCCGGTCGTGGAAGCGCGCAGGTGCGGGTACCCCGTGGGGTCGACCACGGTGGCGCGCAGCCACAGCTCCTCGCTCTCGTCCGCGTCCGAGTCCCCCACATCCGGGTCGACCGACACCTGCTCGGCCAGCGCCCCCACCGGGGCGGTGCACCCGGCCCCCACGCCCGCCAGGAACGCGCGCTCGGCGCGGACCGCGGTCCGGGTGGACGGATCGTCGAGCAGGCTGGCCAGCGAGACGGCCAGCGGGTCGCCGGCGCGGCAC
>JALYQN010000196.1 GCA_030855835.1 Actinomycetota bacterium
GGGTTGCGTCGATGCGCAGGCCGTCGGGTTCGGTGGCGGCCTCGAGCACCGCCAGGGCCTCGGCGGTGACCTCGGGACCGATGCCGTCGCCGCCGATGACCGCCAGCCGCACGGGTGCGGGAACTGAACCGGGCGCGGCCTCAGTTGTCGTCAGGTCGCTCGCCGCCGTTGTCACGAAGGTCCATGGCCAATTGGACGGCGTCGCGGGCGTCGTTGCGGTGCTGGCTCGGCGCCCACTCGTCGGGATACATCTCGTACATGGTGGTCTCGCTCTCGGATCGTGGCTGTCGTCGGGGTTCGGGCCCCTGTCGGGAAACGGCGCCGGACGCCGCGATGGGGATGGGCCTCAGCAGGCCCCACCGCGGCGGCGAAGGATCAGTACGAGCGTCCACATGACTCCCCGACCGTACGGGCGGCCGGTTGCCTGTGTCCTCGCCACCCCAGACCGGTCTCAGTCCTCGGACGGGTATCGACGCGCAACCAACCACCGATCCTGTGCCAGACTCCGACCGGTGAGCGCGCCCCCCGAACTCCCGGGTGTGGTGCGCGCCGCCCTGGACGTCTCGCGCCGCCTGGGCTTCCTCAGCACCACCCGGCACGAGACCGGGCGGCTGCTGGCGACCCTGGCGGCCACGCGGACCGGGACCCTCGGCGAGCTCGGCACCGGCTGCGGGGTTGGCGCCGCCTGGCTTGCCAGTGGCGCGACCGGAGGGGTGCGGATCGTGACCGTCGAGGTCGACGCCCGGCTTGCCGAGGGGGCGCGCGAGGTCTTCGCCGGCGACAAGAGGGTGGAGGTACGCACCGGCGACTGGACCACCCTGGAGCAGTTTGCGCCCTTCTCGCTGCTGTTCGTCGACGTGCGGGAGGTCAAGAGCGGCGGGCTCGACCGCATCGCCGACTTGGTCGGCTGCGGCGATCTCGTGGTGCTGGACGACTTCACCCCAAGCACCGCCTGGCCGCCGCTGTACGACGGGCGGGTGGACGCGATGCGCGAGCGGTGGCTGACCGACGAGCGCTTCACAGCCGTCGACGTGATGGTCACCGACGACGCCTCGGTCGTCCTGGCCGCCCGACGCTGAGACTCACCGCTCGTGCCAGTGCCGCGGTCGGCACGTTCGCCTGTCGAGGGCGGGGGCGTCGCGCGACGTCGCCCAGCAGCACTTTCGCTGGCTGGCGGGCGAAGTCGGGCGGCGCCTGGCACCGCTCAGCCGGCGAGGTTGACCCGGCGGACCCAGTCGGCCGCCATCGCCTCGCGGACGCTCTCGGCCACGTCGGCCGAGACGGCGGAGTCGACGGCAATCACCACCAGCGCGCGACCACCGCGGCGGTCGCGGCTCACCTGCATGCCGGCGATGTTGATCCCGGCCTCGCCGAGCAGGTTGCCGACCCTGCCGATCATCCCGGGACGGTCGTCGTAGCGGGCCACCAGCAGGTGGTCGGTCGGCTCCATCTCGACGTCGAAGCCGTCCACCTCGACCAGCCGTTCGCGCTGGTGGATGCCGACCAGGGTGCCGGAGACAGAGACCTGGTCGCCGTCGGCGCGGGTGCCCCTCAAGGTGACGAGGTTGCGGTGGTCGGGGCTGTCGGCGTGGGTCACCAGGCGCACCGCGAGGCCCCGCTGGGCGGCCAGCAACGGAGCGTTCACGTACGACACGGTGTCCTCGACCACGTCGGCGAACACCCCCTTCAGCGCCGCCAGCTCGAGCACGGTCACGTCGTGTGCGGTGATCTCGCCGCGCACCTCGACGTCGAGCTGCTGGGCGATCCCGTCCAGGAGGGAGCTGAAGATGCGGCCGAGCTTCTCGGTCAGGGCGATGCCGGGCCGGACGTCCTCGGCGATTGGCCCGCCCTGCACGTTGACTGCGTCGGGCACCAGGTCACCGGTCAGTGCGAGCCGCACCGACCGGGCGACGGCGACACCGGCCTTGTCCTGCGCTTCCGCGGTGCTGGCGCCGAGGTGCGGTGTGGCGACAACGTTGTCGAGCTCGAACAGCGGCGAGTCGGTGCACGGCTCGCGTTCGTACACGTCGATGCCCGCTCCGCCCACGCGACCCTCCTTGAGCGCGGCGTGCAGCGCCTGCTCGTCGACGATCCCACCGCGGGCCGCGTTGACCAGCAGCACCCCCGGCTTGGTCTTGCGCAGCTGTTCGTCGCCAATGAGACCGATGGTCTCCCGCGTCTTCGGCAGGTGCACCGAGATCGCGTCCGACTCGGCCAGCAGGTGGTCGAGCGAGACCAGCCGCACACCCATCTGCGCGGCCCGACCCGCCTGGACGTACGGGTCGTAGGCGATCACCCGCATCCCGAACGCGGACAGCCGCTGCGCCACGAGGACGCCGATGCGCCCGAGGCCGACGATGCCGGCGGTCTTCTCGTAGAGCTCGGTTCCGGCGAAGGCGGCCCGCCGCCACTCGGCGCGCTTCAGCGACTCGTTGGCGACGGCGATGTGCCGGGCGACGGCGAGCAGCAGGCCGACGGCGAGCTCGGCGGCGCTGACGATGTTCGAGGTCGGAGCATTCACCACCATGACCCCGGCGCGCGTCGCGGCGTCGACGTCGACGTTGTCCAGCCCGACCCCGGCCCTGGCCACGACCTTCAGCCGCGGGGCCGCGGCGAGCACCTCGGCGTCGACGCGGGTGAGGCTGCGGACCAGCAACGCGTCCACGTCCGACACCGCCGACAGCAGGTCGGCCCGGTCGGAGCCGTCGCAGCGCCGGATGTCGAAGTCAGGGCCCAGCGCCGCCAGCGTGGCCGGGGACAGCCTCTCGGCCAGGAGGACGGCAGGCTTGCTCACGCCTCAGCGTAACGGTTACCACTGAGCCCCTCAGTGGGTGCGGCTCAGTGGGTCCGGCCCAGTGGGTCCGGCCCAGCGGGTCCGGCTCAGTGGGTCCGGCTCACTGGTGCGAGTCGGGGCGGTCCATCTTGCTGTCCGCTTCGGGCAGCACCGGCGGTTGAGTGAGCATCCAGGCGATGAAGCCGATTCCGGTGACCAGCATCGCCAGCCCGCTGTAGAGCGAGACGTTGAGGTCCGAGGCCCTGGCGACCTCGGCGTCGCTGGCGGTGATGCCCGCGATGGTCACCGCGACGCCGAAGATGCAGAACAGCGAGCCGATGAAGGTGCGCAGGTCGAACAGCTTGGCCAGGGTCAGCAGCCGGGCTTGCTCCTCGTCCTGGGTCTTCTCGCTCATCGCGGGCTCCTCACAGCGTCGACATGATCAAGTAGAGGACGACGGACAGGGCCAGGGCACCCATGCCCATGGGGACGGGTCGGCGGTAGAGCGGTTGCTCGCCCTCGTCCATGTCGCGCAGCTCCATCCCGTGCACGAGCCCACGCAGCTCCTCCACCGGCTTGGGCTGACCGGCCAGCGACACCACCACGATGGTGACGGCGCCGAACGTGAAGCCGATGATGCCGCCCCAGAACGACTCGTGCAGGTCGCTGCGGAAGCTGATCACGTCGTTGAGGTACAAGACGTACGTGGCGACCGCGGCGACCGTGCCGACGAGGATGCCCCAGAAGCCGGAGCTGGGGCTGGCCCGCTTCCAGAACATGCCGACGATGAAGGTGACGAACAGCGGCACGTTGAAGAACGTGAACAGCACCTGGAAGTAGTTGGAGATGTTCTGGAAGTTCGCGGCGATGTACGCGGTTCCGATCCCGATGATCACGCCGGCGACGGTCGCGATCCGACCCACGTTGAGGTAGTACTGGTCGCTGCGCCCGGGCCGTACGTACTCCTCCCACAGGTCGTGGGTGAAGACGGCGTTGAAGGAGCTCACATTGGCTGCCATGCCCGCCATGAACGCGGCGACGAGTCCGGTCACCGCGACCCCGAGCGCGCCGGCTGGGAGGTACTGGTCCATGAGGGCTGGGATCGCGTTGTTGTACTCCACGC
>JALYQN010000377.1 GCA_030855835.1 Actinomycetota bacterium
ACTGGGGCAGCCAGGACCGCTCGGCCCATTTCACCGGATCGCTGGCCTGCGGGGTGTGCGGTGGCCGAGGCGTTCGATCAGCCACCGGGTGTTGTAGAGCTCGACGAACGCGGTCACGGCTTGGCGGAGGTCGTCGACGTTGCGGTAGACCCGCGCCCACAGGCACTGCTGTTTGAGGGTCTTGATCCACCGTTCGGCACAGCCGTTGCACTCCGGTTCGCCGGGGTAGGCCGGGGAGTCGGCGATGCCGAGCCAGCCCAGTGAGCCGGTGAAGTGGGCCGAGCGGTACTGCGATCCCCAGTCGTGGCGGACCTCGAGCCCTCGGGCGACGTCGGCGGCCAGCACGCCGTGCCGGTCGATGACGGCGTCGTAGACCGGTTGCAGGGCGGCGAACCGGTCCCCGACCTTGGCCACGTGCGCCCACGCCTCAGCCGTGTAGTGGTCGACCAGGTCGAACACCAACACCCAGCCGTCTTCGACCGTCCAGGCCATGGTGCCGTCGGTGCCCCACCGCAGGTTGGGGGCATCGGTGATGATCTTCCCGTCGTGCAGGCGCGGCTTGCGTCGCCGGGTGGCACGCTGCGGGGCAAGCAGCCCGTCTCGGCGCAACAACCGCAGCACCCGCTTGCCCGACACGTGCACTTCGTGCTCGCGGCACAACCGGGCCCGGATCTTGCGATACCCCTCACCGGCGAACGGCGAGTAACGGATCCCCCGGCGGATCAGCCCGACCAGCTCGTCATCGCCGATCGTCCCGACCGGTCCTGGCCGCACACCGATCTGACCGTCGACGACCAGCCCCGCAGATGCCGCCTGCGATAGTGCTCGGTCGACCTGGGTGCGTCCAGGACACGGCAGATCCGGGCCAGCGGTGCGCCCAGCTCGGTGCTCACCTCGGACGCTTCGCCGGCGGGATCTCGAGCCCCCATTTTCGCGCCGCGGCGCGCAAGATGTCGTTGTCCAAGGTCAGCTCCCCGACCTTGCGTTCGGCCTCCCGCAGCCGGCGCCGCTGCTCGGCCGACATGCCGTCCTCGGCCGGGCTGCGATCCTTCAGCCCGATCTTGCAGGCGGCCAGGAACTCATCACGCCAGGCGGCCAGCCGGTGCGCCTCCACCCGCAGCTGCCGTTGCACCCCATCGAGGCTCTCACCACGAAACAGCCGCAACACCGCATCGGTCTTCTTGTTCGCCGACCACCGCGTCTCCCGACGCTGATCGGCATCGTCTTCGGTCATGACGGTCATGGTCACCCTTCACTGTCAGGTGTCCAAGAACCCCGGGTGCGGTGGCGGGGTAACACAACAGACAGCCTCGGCGCCACGTCGCCTCCGTCCCCTCACGCAGAGGCTTCGCCATGCAGGTCGCTCGCCAGGCCCTTGGCGATCCGCTGCAGGATGGGCGCGATCTCAGCGATCCGGCCGACGGTGATGCGGCCGGACGGCCCCGACACCGACAGTGCCGCCTGCGTTGGGGCGCCCGTCACCGGCACGGCGATACAGCGGACGCCGACCTCCTGTTCGGCGTCGTCCACCGCCCAGCCCTGGTCACGGACCTCGTTGAGCTCCGCCAGGAGTGCCGCGGGATCGGTCACCGTCCGCGGTGTCTGAGACGCCATTCCGGTGCGACGCAGGAGCTCGAGGACCTGGCGGTCATCGAGCTGCGACAGCAGCGCCTTGCCGACGCCGGTGCAGTGCGCCGGGACCCGCCTGCCTACCTCGGTGAACATGCGCATGGAGTGCGCCGACGGGACCTGCGCGACGTAGACGACTGCGTCAGCCTCGAGCAGGGCCATGTTTGCGGTCTCCCCGATCTCGGCGACCATCTCAGCCAGGCGCGGTTTGGCCCACGAGCCGAGCTCGCGACCGGCGGTCTCCCCGAGCCGGATGAGGCGGGGGCCGAGGGTGTAGCGCCGGGTCGGGTCCTGCCGGACGTAACCGTTGTGGACCAGCGACTTCAGCAGCCGGTGAATGGTGGGCAGGGGGATCCCGCTTGCGGCCTCGAGCTCCGCCAGCCGCAGTGCACCACCCGCATCCGCGAGATGTTCGAGCAGCTGCAGCGCACGGTCGATCGACTGCACCCCGCTGGCACGCTGTGTCCTCTGCACGCGGCTGGCCTCCCGTCGCGACACTCCTTCCGCGATATGGAAGATACACGATGCGGGCGGGCCGGGCCTTTGACCTAGGGGCAGATCGCGAGTAACTTCCACACAGCAGATGTTTGGTTCCGTATGGCGGAGGTTCGACGTGCAGCACAACCGTCCGTATCTCATCAACTGCTCGATCCTGTTCACCGAGCTGCCATTGCTCGAGCGACCGGCGGCGGCCGCTGCCGCCGGCTTCGAGGCGGTGGAGTTCTGGTGGCCGTTCTCCTCAGCAGCGCCGGGCGACACCGAGGTGGACCGCTTCGTGGCGGCGGTCAAGGACGCCGGGGTCCGGCTGGTCGGGTTGAACTTCGCGGCCGGGGACATGCCGGGCGGTGACCGTGGGCTGATGTCGTGGCCGGGTCGGTCCGACGAGTTCCACGACAGTGTCGCGGTCGCGGTCGCTATCGCCGACCAGCTCGGGACCGGTGCCTTCAACGCCTTGTACGGCAACCGTCTGGACGAGGCCACCCCCGAGGAACAGGACGACCTTGCCGCTGCCAACCTGGCCCGCGCGGCCGAGGCGGCGGGCCGAATCGGCGCGGTCGTCCTGGTGGAGCCGGTCAGCGGATCGCCGCGCTACCCCCTGCTCACCGCGGCCGATGTCATGACGGTGATCCAGCGCGTGCAGCAACATGCCGGGGTGGACAACCTGCGGCTGCTGGCAGACCTGTACCACCTGACGGTCAACGGCGCCGACCTTGCCGCCCTGGTGGCCCAGCACGCGGGGCACATCGGCCACGTGCAGATCGCCGACGCGCCCGGCCGCCACGAGCCCGGCACCGGCGAGCTCGACCTGGACCACCATCTGCGCGCGCTGGAGAACGCGGGCTACTCGGGCTGGGTGGGCTTGGAGTACTCCCCCAGCACCAGCACCGAGGAGAGCCTCGGCTGGCTGCCGCGCGAGCGGCGGGCCGGCACCGCCTGACCTGACCGACCACCGGATCGACGCTCCAAGAGGGACAGATAATGACGACCATCGCATTCATCGGGCTCGGCATCATGGGCGAGCCGATGGCCTTCCGCCTCGTCGACGCCGGCCACGACGTGATCGGTGTGAACCGCGGCCGTGACG
>JALYQN010000413.1 GCA_030855835.1 Actinomycetota bacterium
CTCATACCTAGAGGATCGACGCCGGACCGGCGTTCGGCGGGGCGGCTCGCCGACAATGGCACGTTCGGGTTCACCAACTGGTCCCACCGGGCCACGCAGACCTGGACCCATCCCCGCTCGACCGCACTGGCTCGACCAGCTGCACGGCGCAGTCCGTCCCGCCCGGCGGCGGCTAGTGTCGCCGCGTGCACGGGCCGGCCGGCGGGATCGATGTCACCGAGCTGATCGACGCGGTGGACGGCCAGTTGAGCGAGTTCCTCGCCGCGCGCCGGACCATGCTTGACGCCGTTGGACCCGAGGTTGCCGCGTTGGTCGACGAGGCGGGGGTCGCGGTGTCGGGCGGGAAGCGCCTGCGGCCGGCGTTCTGCGTAGCCGGTTGGGCCGCGGCCGGGGGTCACCCATCCGACGAGAGGGCGATCCGTGCGGCTGCCGCGCTGGAGCTGCTGCAAGCCGGCGCCCTGGTTCACGACGACCTGATGGACGGTTCGGACATCAGGCGCGGTCGACCCTCCGCCCACCGCGCGTTCGAGCGTCGACACGTCGACGCCGGCTGGCGAGGTGACGCGGGACGGTTCGGCCAAGGGGCGGCGCTGCTGCTCGGTGACCTGCTGCTCACCTGGTCGCACGAGCTCCTGCGCGTCAGCGGCTTCGACCCGGCGACGACCTACCGGGCCGCGCAGGTCTTTGACGCCTGCACCTCCGAGGTGACCGCCGGCCAGTACCTCGACCTTGTAGGCCAGTCGAGCGGAGCGGCCGACGAGGCCCTCGCGCTGCGGGTGGTGCGCTTCAAGTCGGCCTCGTACACGGTGGTGCGGCCGCTGCACCTCGGCGCGACGCTCGCCGGTGCCGACCAGAGTCTTTTGGACGCGTTGACCGCGTACGGCGAACCGGTGGGGGCGGCGTTCCAGCTGCGTGACGACGTGCTGGGGGTGTTCGGCGACCCCGCGCAGACGGGCAAGCCGGCCGGGGACGACCTGCGGGAGGGCAAGCGCACGGTGCTGCTGGCGCGGACCGCGGCGCGGGCCGGGGCGGACGGGCGGTCCCTGTTGCGGTCTGCCGTCGGCGACCCCGACCTGGGACCCGCCGACCTGCGCCGGCTGCGGGAGCTGATCGTCACCACCGGGGCGCTGGCCAGTGTCGAGCAGACCATCGCCGAGCTGGAAGAGCTGGGGGCATCGGCACTGGACGGGGTCGACGCGGCCAGCAGCGGCACGGCTGGAGCCCGCGACTGGCTGGCAATGCTGGCCTCGGCCGCCCTGCGCCGCACCCGCTGACCCCGCTGAACGTCGTCAACGCGCCGGCTGCTCCGCATCCGCCGGTCGGCGTACGGACCAAAATAGACTTGCGCGGTGTCCATCCAGAGCCGTTCCGCCGGTGGGGCCGCTCGCGCCGACCCACTCCAGGGTCGCCTGCTCGACGACCGGTACGACATCGGTGGGCGCATCGCCCACGGCGGCATGGCGACCGTCTACCGCGCCGTGGACACCCGCCTGGACCGGGTTGTCGCGGTCATGGTCATGCACCGGCACCTGGCCGACGACGGGGACTTCGCCGGACGCTTCGTCCGGGAGGCGCGAGCGGCGGCCCGCCTCAACGACCCCGGTGTCGTCGCGGTTTTCGACCAGGGCGAGGACGACGGCTCGGTCTACCTGGTGATGGAGCTGGTACCCGGGCGCACCCTGCGCGACGTCGTCCGCGAGGAGTCACCGCTACCACCTGTACGCGCGCTGGCCCTGGTCGCCCAGGTGGCGGCGGCGCTGGCCTCGGCGCATGCGGCCGGCCTCATGCACCGCGACGTGAAGCCCGAGGATGTGCTGCTCGGCGTCGACGGCGCGGTCAAGGTGGCCGACTTCGGCCTGGCGGGTGCGCTGGACGGTGGCATCGGGCAGAGCGCCGCGACCGCCACCGGCGGCCTGCTGATCGGGACGGTGTCGTACCTCGCCCCCGAGCTGGTGCTCGGCCACCGCGCCGACGCGCGCAGCGACGTCTACTCGTGCGGCATCGTGGCCTACGAGCTGCTCACGGGCAGCAAGCCGCACACCGGTGAGACACCCGTTCAGATCGCCTATCAGCACGTTCACGCCGACGTACCGCCGCCGTCCCGGGTGGTCGGAGCAGGGCGCGTGCCGGACTACCTCGACGCACTCGTCGCCCGGGCCACCGCCCGCGACCGCGACCTGCGCCCGACCGACGCCGGCGTGCTCGTACGCCAGGTGGCCATGGTCCGCGCTGCCCTGGCCCAGGGCAGCACCGCGGATGCGGACCTTGCCGATGACCTGCAGCCCCGCTCGAGCAGCGCGCTGACCGGACCGGCGGGACCACCGCACCCGGGGCACCAGTCAGGTGCCGCGGACCTCGCGGATCTGGCGGAGCTGGTCGACTTGGTCGACGGTCGTGCCGACCGGTCGGACCGGCCGGACCGGGTAGCCCGTCCGGCGACACGCCTGTTCGTCGACGCGGAGCCGACGCTGGTCGCGAACGGCTCCTCCCCGGCCTCCGACAGCGGACCGGCACCCGGCCGCGCCGTCCGCGTCCCCGCTCTGGCAGGCGTCGGACGCCGTCGCCGCCGCGGACTGCTGCTGCTCGCTGTCGTGCTGATGCTGGCGATCGCCGCGGCTGCCGGTGGGTGGTTGGCCAGCGTCGAGCAGCTGGCCGACACCCCGCGGCTGGTGCGGATGAGCGAGCGCCAGGCCGGGGGCCCGGTCGGCAGCGCGGTCGTCGTCTACCTCGTCTGGGCCCTGCCGGGTTGCCCCCCGACTCTCGCAGGCGTGGGAAAGTTCGCGAGCAGGGCGTCGGAGATCCGAGCCCTCGTACGACGATGGGGGTGTGACGGGTAGCGAAGGCGCCTCGGCGTCCCGGTCCGGAGCGCCCGGCCACCCGCTGCTCGACGCCTACGAGGCAGCGCTGCCGCAGGTGTACGGCTACCTGCGCGCCCGGTGCGACACCACCGCCGTCGCGGAGGACCTCACCGCCGAGACGTTCCTCGCGGCCGCTGAGTCGCTGCGACGGCCGAACTCCCCGGACGACGTGTCGGTCGGCTGGCTGATCGGCATCGCCCGGCACAAGCTCGCCGACCACTGGCGCCGCCAGGCCCGCGAGGACTCCCGGCTGCGCATCGTCGCCAGCCGGGCCGGACGGCCTACCGACGACGACCCGTGGGACGCCCGGCTCGACGCGGTGGTCGCACACGACACGTTGCGCCGGCTCGCGCCGCAGCACCGCGCCGCCCTGACCCTGCGCTACGTCGACGACCTGCCGGTGCGTGAGGTCGCTGACGCGCTCGACCGCTCGCTGCACGCCACCGAGGCCCTGCTCGTCCGCGCCCGAGCCGCGTTCCGACACACGTACCCGCACCACCAGGAGGCCACCGGGCAGGGAGGCGACCATGGCTGAGCCACTGGAGGTGCTGCGCGGGCCTGCCTGGGCGCTCGACCCCGACCCCGCCTTCGCCCGCTCGCTGCGCGCGCGGATCGAGCGCGTCCTCACCACAGCCGGAGGGACCACCATGTCCAGCACGACTCCCCCCCTCGACGTCCCCGTCGGCGTCGTCCCCTACCTCACGGTCTCCGACGCCCGCGGCGCGTTGGCCTGGTACGCCGAGGCGCTCGGCGCCTACGAGGTGGACGCCCGCTACGAGATGCCCGACGGACGCATCGGGCACGCAGCCATGCAGGTGCACGGTGCGACGTTCTACCTGTCCGATGAGAGCCCCGAGTCAGGCGTCTCAGCACCCGCACCGGACGCGCCGGTGCACAGCAGCCTGGTGCTCGTGGTGCCGGACACCGATGACACGGCCACCCGGATGGTGGACTCCGGCGGCAGCCTCCAACGCGCACCGGCCGACCAGCCGTACGGGCGGATCGCGGTGGTCGTCGACCCGTACGGCCACCGGTGGATGCTCGAGGGGCCGGTGACAGGTGCGGTCGGCGCGCCCGCTGTCGGTGTCGACGACACCGCCCGCCCCGGCGACCTCGCGTACGCGGCGCTGTGGACCCCGGACGTCGAGCTGGCCGAGGTCTTCTACCGAGCCGTGCTCGGCTGGGAGATCGCGGCCGGCTCGGTGCCGGAGGGCCGCCAGGTCACCAGCACCACCCTGTCGACCGGGTTGTGGGGCGGGCAGGCCGAGCACACGCTGTTCTGCTGCTGGCAGGTCGACGACGTCGACGCGGCGGTCGAGCGGGTGCGCGCCGCCGGGGGCAGGGCGGGCGAGGCCCGCGACGAACCATATGGCCGCCTCGCGGACTGCGTCGACCCGCAGGGGTTGGCGTTCGCGTTGTTCACCCCGCCCAGCGGCGGTGAGCCGGGACCGCGCACGCCGCTGAACGGCGCCCGCCAGGGTGATCTCAGCTACCTCACCCTGGAGCCGGTGGACCGCGACCAGACCGTCGCGTTCTACCGCGCCGTACTGGGCTGGCAGGTCAGCGGCGACGACGACCCGGTCGACGTGCACCCGATGCTCGGCATCGCCACCAGCAGCGCACGGGCCCGGGCGGTGCCGTGCTGGAAGGTGGACGACGTGGCCGCCGCGGTCGAGCGGGTGCGCCGGGCCGGTGGAACGTCCGGGGAGCCCGAGCAGCGGCCGTACGGCGTGCTGGCCGAGTGCACCGACGACCAGGGCTCCCCGTTCTACCTGAGCACCGCCTGACCTGACCCCTCAGCCAGCGGCCCGGGAGTCGCGCACCAACGGGGCCAGGATGTCGGCGGCCTTGCGGGCCGCGGCCGCATCGACGTCGAGGTGGGTGACCAGCCGCAGCGTGCGCGACCCGACCGCCCCGGTCAGCACCCCCTGCTCGCGAGCGGCCGCCACCACCGCCGCGGCGTCGGCGCACGGCACCGCCACGATGTTGGTCTCGACAACGCTGGGGTCGACGCCGCAGGCATCGGCCAGCAGCCGTGCGTGCTGGTGGTCGTCGACCAGCCGGTCGACATGGTGGGCGAGGGCGTGCAGCCCGGCGGCGGCGAGCACGCCGGCCTGGCGCCACCCGCCACCGAGCCGCTTGCGCCACACCCGCTGCTCCGCGACGGTGTCGGCACTGCCGACCATCAGCGAGCCCACCGGCGCGCCGAGCCCTTTGGACAGGCACACCCCCATCACGTCAGCCAGAGCCCCGTACACCGGCAGCGGAACCCCGGTCGCAACGTGCGCGTTCCAGATCCGCGCCCCGTCGACGTGCACCGCGAGCCGGCGTTCGTCGGCCACCCGCCGCAGCGCCCGCATCCCGTTCAGCGGCTGTACCGTGCCGCCGCCGAAGTTGTGGGTGTTCTCGATCGACAGCGCGGCCGTCCGCACCAGGAAGGGTCCGAGGTCCGGAGCGATCAGCTCTTCGATCGCGGTCAGGTCGACCAACCCACGCGGGTGCCGCCAGGTGCGGGTGGTGACGCCGCCCACCGCGGCGTGGACCCCCAGCTCGGCCCGGACGACGTGCGCCTCGGCCTCGCAGAGCAGCTCGGCGCCCACCGGCACGACCGAGCGAACCGCGAGCATGTTGGCCAGCGAGCCGGTGACGGTGAACAGCGCCGCCTCATGACCGAAGAGCGCCGCAATTCGCTCCTCCAGCGCTCGTACGGACGGGTCGTCGCCGTACACGTCGTCGCCGACCTCGGCGCGTGCCATCGCGGTGCGCATCGCCTCGGTCGGCTGGGTGACGGTGTCGCTGCGCAGGTCGATCACGCGCGCCAGCGTACGAGGCCGGGGCCACCCTCGGGGTCAGCGCTGGCGCAGCATCTCGGCGACGAGGAACGCCAACTCGAGGCTCTGGGCCCGGTTCAGCCGGGGGTCACAGACGCTCTCGTACCGGTGCACCAGGTCGGCGGCGGCCAGCTGCCCCCCGCCACCCAGGCACTCGGTCACGTCGTCGCCGGTGAGCTCGATGTGCACTCCGCCCGGCCAGGTACCGAGTCCCCGGTGCACCTCGAAGAACCCTTGCACCTCGTCGATCACCGCCTCGAAGTCGCGAGTCTTGTAGCCGTCGCCGGTCGCGTACGTGTTGCCGTGCATCGGGTCGCACACCCACGCGACGCTGACCCCGGCGGCCTGCGCCTTGTCGACCAGCTCGGGCAGCACGTCGCGCACCCGCCCGGCGCCCATCCGGCTCACGAACGTCAGCCGACCGGGCTCGCGCTGGGGGTCGAGTCGTTCGGCCAGCGCGATCACCTCGTCCGCGGTGACGGTGGGGCCGAGCTTGACTGCGATCGGGTTGCGCACCTGGCTGAGCAGCTCGACGTGCGCGCCGTCGAGCTGGCGGGTGCGCTCGCCGATCCACAGCAGGTGCCCGGACACGTCGTACGGCAGGCCGGTGCGCGAGTCGATCCGGGTCATCGCGTGCTCGTACTCCAGCAGCAGCGCCTCGTGCGAGGAGTAGAAGTCGACCGAGTGGAACCCGTCCATGTCCACACCGCACGCCGCCATGAAGGCCAGCGCCCGGTCGATCTCGGCTCCCAGCCGCTCGTAGCGCTCCCCGACCGGGCTGGTGCGCACGAAGTCGGTGTTCCACGAGTGCACCTGGCGCAGATCGGCGTAGCCGCCGGTGACGAACGCGCGGGTGAGGTTCAGCGTCGCGGCCGACGCGTGGTAGACCTCGAGCAGCCGGCTCGGGTCGGGGGTGCGGTCCTCCGGGGTGAAGGCGATGCCGTTGACCGCGTCGCCGCGGTAGGCCGGCAGGGTGGTCTCCCCGCGGGTCTCGGTGTCGGACGAGCGCGGCTTGGCGTACTGACCGGCGATGCGCCCGACCTTGACGACCGGAACGCTCGCGCCGTACGTCAGAACCACCGCCATCGACAACAGCACCTGCAGCTTGTTGCGGACGTTGTCGGCGCTCATCGTCTCGAACGTCTCGGCGCAGTCGCCGCCCTGGAGCAGGAACGCCTCGCCGCGTGTCACCGCGGCCAGCCGGGTCCGTAGCGCGTCGCACTCGCCGGCGAACACCAGCGGGGGTTGGCGACGCAGCCGCTCGACGATCGCGTCGCGCGCGGGCGGGTCCGGCCACAGCGGCTGCTGGGCCGCGCCGGTCGCGCGTAGCGCGTCCAGAGAAGGGATCGGCACCTCGCCAGCCTACGGGCAGGTCGGGCCACCCCGCGGGACGGAGTCAGCCGCCTGAGG
>JALYQN010000415.1 GCA_030855835.1 Actinomycetota bacterium
CCGCAAGCCACACCCGGCGCCGAGCCGCTGTCCGCCCACGCAGGAACAGGACCGTGAACGGGCCGGTCAGCTGGGAGACGACCCCGATGGACAGCGTGTACGGGGCACGAAACAGTGCGAGGGCGGCGAAGACGGCCGTGACCTGGGCGGCGGATCCGCCTCCCAGCGCGAGCAGCACCGGTGCGGCGGTGAGCACCCCCTGGGCCATCAGCTGACCGGCGGAGGCGCCGCTGAGGTACCACAGCCGGGATTCGGCCGGCTGCGACGTCATCCTGCGGGCGAGGCGGAACGACGACGGCCACATCAGGTGCGCCAGCGCGCCCGCGGACAGGCAGATCCCCAGACCGAGCGCGGATGGCGTCGCCCAGGTGATCAGGACCGCCGCGGCGAGACAGCGGACGCCGTTCTCCAGCACCAGGGCAGCGGCCACCGAGGCGCTGCGTCCACGGGCCGCCAGGCTTCCGCGAACGATGCCCGTGAGGCCCGAACCCATGGTCACGCCGGCGACGAGCGCCGGGAACCACGCGTCGGCGCGACCGAACAACGGCTCGCGCACCGCCCAGGCGACCAGGCCGGCGGCGAGCGAGGCGGCACCCACGCCTATGACAACCCCGGGCAGCGCCCTACGTACGCTGCCCTCGCCGTGGGCCACCGCGGACCGGACGATCCAGTGCTGCAGCGGGAAGGTCACCGCGGCCGCGCTGAAGCTCCAGTAGGTCCACAGCACGGTGACCGGGGCGGCAGCGCTCGCCCCGAGGCTGCGGGTGCTGAGGGCGAAGAACAGGTAGGCCAGCAACCCGCTGACACCAGCGCCCACCGCCAGGGCCCGCGTGCTGCCCGCTCCTGCTGGCATGGCGAGGAGGTTATGCCGCAAGCCGTATACAGTCGCTCGCGACGTACCCGTGACCGGGGTCGGCTGGGCTGTTGCCGTCGACACCGATGGACCGAGGATCTGCGAGCGGACGTGGCTGCCAGCGAACCGACGCACTCGGAGGACGCGGACCTCGAGGGAGCCGCCCGCCTCGACCGGTACGCGTTCACCTACACCGTGGTGATCCCGGTCTACAACAGCGAGGGCCTGGTCGGCCAGACCGTCGACGAGGTCGTCAAGACCTTCGAGAACCTGGGCCTGTCCTACGAGGTGATCCTGGTCAACGACGGGAGCAGCGACCGCAGCTGGGACGTCGTCTCCCAGCGCGCACGCGCCAATCAGCACCTCGTGGCACTGAACCTGCTGCACAACTGTGGCCAGCACAACGCCAACCTGGCTGGTCTGCGTGAGTCCCACGGGGACTTCGTCATCACCATGGACGACGACATGCAGAACCCGCCCGACCAGCTACCGATCCTCATCGGCGCTGCCATGACCGGACGTGACCTGGTGTTCGGAGCGTTCGAGACCAAGCAGGCACCGCTGTACCGCAGGATGGGCAGCGCCCTGATCAGCCTGGTGAACCGCCGCATCTTCGGCCAGCCGCCGGACCTCGTGGTGTCGAACTTCCGCATCATGCGACGCGACGTCGTAGATCGCATCTGCGCCTCGCGCACCGCGTACCCCTACATCACCGGGCAGGCGCTGCTGTACTCCAGCAACCGCACCCAGGTGCCGGTGCGGCACGAGCCCCGCCAGGTGGGGCACAGCAACTACAGCCTGGCGCGGATTCTTCGCCTGGTGTTCACCATCTTGTTCAGCTACTCGGTGCTGCCGCTGCGCCTCGCCGCCGCCGCCGGCTTCGCCATCGCGCTGGCCAGCTTTGCCCTCGGCGTGGTCTATCTCGGTATCGGGTTGTTCTCCGACACCCGAGTGCCCGGGTGGACGTCGTTGATCGTGCTGCTGGCGATGTTCAACGGGGTGACCATTGCGCTGTTGTCGATGCTCGGCGAGTACGTCGTCCGGGTGCTGCACTCGGTCAACACGGAGGACACCTATCACGTGATCGAGCGGGTCCGGCGGTGACCCGGCACCTGGTCGTGATCGGTGCGCAGCGATGCGGAACAACGCTGCTGCACGAGGTGCTGGACGCCCACCCTGACATCACGATGGCCCGCCCCGGACGTCCGGAGCCCAAGGTGTTCGTCTCCGACGAGCTGGCTGGGCGTGGCTACGAGTGGTACCGCGCCACCTACTTCGCGCACGCCACGTCGGAGTCGGTTCTCGGCGACAAGAGCACCAGCTACCTCGAGGACGCCAAGGCAGCCGACCGCGCCGCCGCGGTGCTCGGTGCCGCAACCGTGGTCGTGCAGCTGCGTGACCCGGTTGCTCGCGCGGTGTCCAACTGGCGCCTCAGCACCGGGTCCGGCTTTGAGGACCGACCGCTCGCTCGGGCGCTGTGGGACAGCCTGCGCGGCCCCCGCGCCTGGGACCCCGCGGGTACGTCGGTGTCTCCCTACGCCTACCTGGAGCGGGGCCGTTACGTCGACCAGCTGGAGCCCTGGTGGGCGAGCTTCCCGGGAAGTGTGCGCGTGCAGTTCCTCGAGGAGGCGACCTCGCACCCCCAGCCGGTGGCCGATCTGTACGCCGCGCTCGACGTGGACCCGGGGTTCCGCCCACCCGACCCGACCCGGCGGGTCAATGCCAGCCGGGGAGAGCCACCCCCCGACCTCGAACCCGGGCTCATGGACCAGCTGCAGGACTACTTCCGCGACCCCGACTCCCGGCTGGCGGCCCGCCTCGGCCGGCGGCTGCCCTGGATGGGGAGCTGAGTGGCAGGCCAACAGCCGATCCCGTTCAACCGGTCAGCCCTCGTGGGTCGAGAGCTCGAGTACGTCCGGGAGGCCATGCTGGGCGGTCACACGTCCTCGGGCGGGCCCTTCTCCCGGCGGGCGAGTGCGCTGCTGGCGCAGGAGACCGGCGCCCAGGAGGTTCTGCTCACCACCTCGTGCACCTCGGCGCTCGAGCTGTCGGCGATGCTGCTGGACCTGCAACCAGGGGACACCGTCATCGTGCCCTCCTTCACGTTCACCACCACCGCACTGGCCTTTGCGCGCCAGGGTGCCCGGATCGTGTTCTGTGACATCGAGCCGCACACGCTCGGCCTCGACCCGGGGCACGTCGCGGCCCTGCTGGAGGACAGTGTGCGCGCCGTCGTCCCGGTGCACTACGCCGGCGTCGCCTGCGACATCGGCGGACTGCGTACCGCGCTGGCCGATCGATCCGACGTCTCGATCATCGAGGACAATGCGCACGGGCTGTTCGGCCGGTGGCACGGCCGGCCACTGGGGAGCCTCGGGCGGATGGCCGCGCTCAGTTTTCACGAGACGAAGAACATCGTGTGCGGTGAGGGCGGCGCCCTCCTGGTCAACGACGGCGCTGACGTCGACCGTGCCCGTGTGCTGTACGACAAGGGCACCAACCGTCGCTCCTTCCTGCTTGGTCAGGTCGACAAGTACTCGTGGCAGGACACTGGCTCCTCGTTCGGCCTGGCCGACACGTTGGCCGCGCAGCTGACCGCACAGCTCGAGCGGTGCGACGTGATCCAGGCCAGACGAAGGACGGTGTTCGAGGCCTACGCCGACGCACTGGCGTCCAGCGCGCCCGAGCATGGTCTGCGGCTACCAGTGGTTCCCGACGGCTGCGAGCCGGCCCACCACATGTTCTACGTCCTGGCGCCGGACCAGCAGACGAGGGACGCCGTGCTCGCGGCGATGCGGGCCGACGGCATCCAGTCCACGTTTCACTACGTGCCGCTGCACAGCTCCGTGGCTGGCCGGCGGTTCTCGGCGTCGACCACCGACTGCCCGGTCACAGACGACATCAGCGGACGGCTGCTGCGCCTGCCCTTCTACAACGATCTGTCGGCCGACGACACCGAGCGCGTCGTGGCGTCGCTGTTGAGGGCGCTGTGTCACCACACCCGATAGCGACCGAGCCGGGCTCGGCCTCGCTGCAGCATCCCGACTACTGGTGGTATCGCGCCCGGGCGCGCCTGCTGCATGCGGCACTCGGCGCATTTCTCGGTACGCCACAGCGAACTCTCGACGTCGGCAGCGCAGACGGTCCCAGCGTGGACTGGATGGGCAGCGGCCACCGCCACGTCACGGTGGACGTGCTCCCGCACGGGTTGGTCGCTGGTGTTGGCGTGTGTGCGTCCGCGCTGGCTCTGCCCTTCCCGGACGATGTCTTCGACGTGGTCAGCGCTTTCGACGTCTTGGAGCACTGCGAGCCCGAGGCTCTGGCGATGCGGGAGCTGGCTCGCGTGCTGGCCCCCGGCGGCCGGCTACTGCTGTCGGTGCCCGCCTACCAGTGGGCCTGGACCGACCACGATGTCACCGCCGGCCATCACCGCCGCTATACGCGTCGCCAGCTGCTGCGTGCCGTCCGCGGGGCGGGGCTGCAGCCGCTTCGGGTGACACACGCGTTCGCCGCTGTGTTTCCGCTGTTCGTCGCCCAGCGGCTGCTGGGGCGGCTGCGGCGCGGCCGCGGGATCCCGGAGCAGCGGCTGCCGCCCGTGTCACCGTCGTTGGACCGGGTGCTGATGACGCTCTGTCACCTCGACGAAACAGTGCTTCGCCGGTATAACGTGCCGTTCGGCTCGTCGGTTCTCGTCGCAGCGGTGAAGGGTGGCCAGATGAGCGGGCAACCGCCAGACACGATCGGGGACACAACCGGAAGCCCCGCCGGAATCACGACATGAGAATTCTCGTGACCGGTGGCGCCGGGTTCATCGGCAGCCACTACGTCCGTGGAGCCCTGGGAAATGCCTGGGGTCTGCCCGCAATCGATCAGGTCACCGTGCTGGACAAGCTCACCTACGCCGGCAACCTCGCGAACCTGGCGCCGGTGGCTGACGACCCGCGGCTGCGCTTCGTTGCAGGCGACATCGTGGACCGGGAGTTGGTGGACACGCTTACGGCCGAGGCGGACGCCGTCGTCCATCTCGCGGCCGAGACCCACGTCGACCGCTCGATCCGCGCCGCTGGTGACTTCGTCCAGACCAACCTTGTCGGAACGCAGGTACTGCTCGATGCCGCCCTACGGCACGGAGTCGACAAGTTCGTGCACGTGTCGAGCGACGAGGTGTACGGCTCCATCGATACCGGCAGCTGGGACGAGGAACAGCCGCTGCGGCCGAGCTCGCCCTACTCAGCCTCCAAGGCCGGCAGTGACCTGCTGGCCCGCTCGTACTTCCACACCCATCGGCTGCCGGTCTGCGTGACTCGGTGCTCCAACAACTATGGCCCCTACCAGTTCCCCGAGAAGATCATTCCGTTGTTCATCACCACCCTGACGCAGGGCGGCACCGCGCCGCTGTATGGGGACGGCTCCAACGTGCGCGAGTGGCTGCACGTCGACGACCACTGCCGTGCCCTGCACCTGGTGCTCGAGTCCGGGGGTCCCGGTGAGGTATACAACATCGGCGGTGGCACCGAGCTCAGTAACCGGCACCTGGCGGGCAGGCTGCTCGATGCCTGCGGCGCGGACTGGGGCCGGGTGGTTCGGGTCGCCGACCGACCGGGCCACGACCTGCGGTACTCGGTGTGTGCCGACAAGATCGCCGGCGATCTCGGGTTCAAGCCGGAGGTCGACTTCGGCCAGGGCCTTGCCGACACGGTCGGCTGGTACCTCGACAACCGGGACTGGTGGCGGCAGCTGGTCCACGGCCACCCTCACTCCTGACCGGCGGGGCACTTGGCCGCCCCGGGCGACCGCAACGTCTCGACAATCGCTCGCGCCCGGGCCGCCCGCGCCCCCGGTCCGGCTAGGTGGTGCCCACCGGCGGCAGGCTGTGGCGTTCGAGCAGCCCGAGAAGGTAGCCGCCGTACCCGCTGCCGAGCAGTGCCTCCCCGCGGTCGCGCAGCTCGTCGTCGGTGAGGAAGCCCTGCCGCCAAGCCACCTCCTCCGGCGCGCCGATCCGTAGACCCTGCCGGTTCTCGACGGTGCGGATGAAGTTGCTGGCGTCGTTGAGCGACTCGAAGGTGCCGGTGTCCAGCCAGGCCGTGCCCCGGGCGAGGACCTGTACCTGCAGCGAGCCGCGCCCGAGGTAGGCCTGGTTGACATCGGTGATCTCGTACTCACCGCGCGCGGACGGCGTCAGCCCGGCCGCGATCTCGAGCACGTCGTTGTCGTAGAAGTACAGCCCTGGCACTGCGTAGTTGCTGCGGGGGTGCTCGGGCTTCTCCTGCAACGCCACCGCCGTCCCGTCGCGGTCGAACTCAACCACGCCGTACGCACGGGAGTCGTCGACCCAGTGCGCAAAGATCGCCGCCCCGTCGACGGCTACGAAGCGCTTCAGCTGCAGACCCAACCCCTGGCCGTAGAAGATGTTGTCGCCGAGCACGAGGGCGCAGCGATCGCCGCCGACGAAGTCCGCCCCCAGGGTGAAGGCCTGCGCCAAGCCCTTGGGCTCCGGCTGCTGGGCATAGCTGATCGACACCCCGAACCGAGTGCCGTCACCGAGCAGGCGAGCAAATGCGTCCGCGTCCCGCGGGGTCGTGATGACCAGGATGTCGCGGATTCCCGCCAGCAGGAGCGTGGACAGCGGGTAGTAGATCAGCGGCTTGTCATAGACGGGCATCAGCTGCTTGCTCACGCCCAGGGTGATCGGATACAGCCGAGTGCCTGCACCCCCGGCCAGGATGATTCCGCGCACGACTGCTGACTATCTCGCCCCGGCGCCCGGGTCACTCCACCGGCAGGCCGAGGCCACGGGAGATCACCAGCCGTTGGATCTCGCTGGTGCCCTCGCCGATCTCGAGCACCTTCGCGTCCCGGTAGAACCGCGCCACCGGGTACTCCTCCATGAACCCATACCCACCGAAGACCTGCGTCGCGATCCGGGTCGCCGTGACGGCCGACTCGGTCGCGTACAGCTTCGCGGTCGCGGCTGCCTGCTTGAACCGGGCGTGCGGCGCGCCGGCGTCCTTGAGCGCCGCCGCCTTGTACGTCAGCAGCCTCGCCGCCTCCGCCATCACCTGCAGGTCCGCGATCTTGAACGCCACCCCCTGCTTGGCCCCGATCGGCACCAGGAACGTGGTGCGCTCGCTCGCATACTGGGTGCTCATCTGCAGGCACGCCTCGATACAACCGACGGCGAGCGCCGCGATTGCGACCCGGCCGTCGTCAAGGGTGGCGAGGAACTGAGCGAGGCCGCGGCCACGTTCACCGAGCAGGTGGTCCTCCGGCACGGCGACGTCGCGGAAGGTGAGCGGATGGGTGTCGCAGGCGTGCCAACCGAGCTTGTCGTACGCCGGCTCGACCATGAAGCCGTCGGTGCCGGCCGGGACGATGATGGTGGACAGCTCAGGCCGGCCGTCGTCACGCTCGCCGGTGCGGGCGGCCACGGTGACCAGCGAGGTGATGTCGGTGCCGGAGTTGGTGATGAACTGCTTTTCTCCGTTCAGCACCCACGACCCGTCCCGCACGCTCGCCCGGGTGCGCAGCCCGCCGGCGTCCGAACCGGAGCCCGCCTCGGTCAGGCCGAAGGCGGCCAGCGCCCGACCGGCGACGAGGTCCGGCAGCCAGCGCTCCTTCTGCTGCTGGCTGCCGAAGACCTGCAATGGGTTGATGCCGAGACCGACGGCCGCCTCGAGGGTGAGCCCGAGGGACTGGTCGACCCGGCCGATCTCCTCGATCGCCACGCACAGACTGGTGAAGTCACCCCCAGCGCCTCCGAACTCCTCCGGTGCGGTGAGCCCGAACAGACCGAGCTCGCCCATGTCCCGAACCACCTCGACCGGGAACCGATGCTTGCGGTCCCACTCGGCGCTGTGCGGCGCGATGTGATCATGGGCGAAGCCGCGCACGGACTGGCGGAACTCCTCGTGCTCGCGCGAGAGCTCGAACGACGACATCGAAACCAACCTCCGGGGTGGGGCTGCAGTGCGAACGTGTGAGCCTGGGTAACTGGCAGAGTACGGCGCATGAGCACGCGCCCGTCCGGCCGGCCGAATCAGCCGGCGGCGCCGCCCGGAACCAAGCCTCCGCATCGGGTCCTGGTGGCCAACCGCGGTGAGATCGCAGTGCGGGTGGTCCGGGCCTGCCGGGACGCCGGTCTCCGGAGCGTGGCGGTCTATGCCGATGCCGACCGCGACGCCTTGCACGTGCGCCTTGCCGACGAGGCGTACTCGCTCGACGCAGCGGCGCCCGGCGACTCGTACCTGTCGATCGACAAGCTGCTCGGGGTGGCCGCGCGCAGCGGTGCCGACGCGGTGCACCCCGGTTACGGCTTCCTGGCCGAGAACGCCGAGTTCGCCCGCGCTGTGGGCGAGGCAGGCCTGGTATGGGTGGGACCGCCGCCAGCCGCCATCGAGGCGCTGGGCGACAAGGTCAAGGCCCGCCGGATCGCCGCGAAGGTGGGTGCCCCGCTCGTGCCGGGCACCCCGGACCCGGTCGATGGCGTCGACGCGGTCATCGCCTTCGCCGAGGAGCACGGCCTGCCGATCGCGATCAAGGCGGCATACGGCGGCGGGGGGCGCGGGTTGAGGGTCGCCCGTGAGATGGACGAGGTCGCGGAGCTGTACGACTCTGCCTTTCGCGAGGCGGTCTCGGCCTTCGGTCGCGGAGAGTGCTTCGTCGAGCGCTACCTCGACCGGCCGCGCCACGTCGAGACCCAGTGCCTGGCCGATGTGCACGGCAACGTGGTGGTGGTGTCCACCAGGGACTGCTCGCTGCAGCGGCGGCACCAGAAGCTGGTCGAGGAAGCGCCAGCGCCGTACCTGCTGGACGACCAAGAGGCGACGCTCTACCGCGCCAGCAAGCAGATCCTGCGCGAGGCCGGCTACGTGGGCGCCGGAACCTGCGAGTTCCTGGTCGACCAGGACGGCACGATCAGCTTCCTCGAGGTGAACACCCGGCTGCAGGTGGAGCACTGCGTGAGCGAGGAGGTCACGGGGATCGACCTGGTCCGGGAGATGTTCCGGCTCGCCGCCGGTGAGGAGCTCGGCTACGACGACCCGGTGGTGCGCGGGCACTCGATCGAGTTCCGCATCAACGCCGAGGACGCCGGACGCGGGTTCCTGCCTGCCCCCGGCACGCTGACCCGCTGGCAGCTGCCGGCCGGGCCCGGCGTTCGGGTGGACGCGGGTTACGAGCAGGGCGAGACGGTGCCGGCCGCGTTCGACTCGCTGGTGGCCAAGCTGGTCGTCACTGGCGCGACCCGCGTCCAGGCGATCGAGCGGTCGCGGCGGGCGCTGGCCGAGTTCGTCGTGGAGGGGATGCCCACCGTCATCGGCTTCCACCGGGCGGTGCTCGAGGATCCCGCCTTCGTGGCCACTGAGGAGTTCGCGGTGCACACCCGGTGGATCGAGACCGAGTGGGACAACACCGTCGAGCCCTACTCCAGGGACACCGTCGCG
>JALYQN010000429.1 GCA_030855835.1 Actinomycetota bacterium
CGCGACGGGCTCACCCTGATCATGCGAGCCGACCAGTGAAGACGGCCGTCAGGACCCTTTCAACGCTCGCACTGCTCACGGCCGCGCTGCCGGCCAACCTCGCGGTCACCGGGGTCGCTCTGCTGCGAAGGCTGGTCATAAGCCCACAGCAGGAGGTCGCTGACCGGCCGCGCACGATATTGATCAGCGGCGGGAAGATGACCAAGGCGCTGCAGCTGGCCCGCCTGTTCCACCGGGCCGGCCACCGCGTCGTCCTCGTCGAGACGGGGAAGTACCGGTTCACCGGGCACCGCTTCTCGCGAGCCGTGGACCGGTTCCTCGTCGTGCCGACACCGGGATCGTCCGAGTATGTGGACGCGCTGGTCGACATCGTGCGCCGCGAGGGCGTCGACGTGTACGTACCGGTATGCAGCCCAGCCGCCAGTATCCACGACGCGAACGCGAAGGCCGTGCTGGAGCAGTGGTGTGAGGTCATCCACGCGGACAGCGAGACGGTGCGCCGGCTCGATGACAAGTATGAGTTCTTCGCGACCGCGGCCGAGCTTGGTCTACCGGTACCCGACTCGCACCGCGTCAGTGACCCGCAGCAGGTCAGCGAGTTCGACTTCTACAGCGAGGACCGGCGCGAACGCACCTACATCCTGAAGAGCATTGCCTATGACCCTGTGCACCGCCTGGACCTCACGCCTCTGCCCCGACCTACCCGAGCGGAGACAGCCGCCTTTGCCCGCTCCCGACCGATCTCGGCCGACAACCCCTGGGTCCTGCAGGAGCTCGTCATCGGGCAGGAGTACTGCACGCACGGCACCTCCCGGGCCGGCGCTCTGCAGGTGCACGCGTGCTGCCGGTCCTCGGTGTTCCAGGTCAACTACGAGATGGTCGACAAGCCCGAGATCGAGCAGTGGGTGCGCCGGTTCGTCGGCGCGCTGTCCATCACCGGCCAGGTGTCGATCGACTTCATCGAGGCGGCCGACGGCACGCCGTATGCGATCGAGTGCAACCCGCGCACACACTCCGCGATCACCATGTTCTACCAGCCGGACCTCACCAAGGCCTACCTCGAGACCGGCAGCGCGACGATGACCCCGTCCGCGGCGAGCCGGCCGACGTACTGGCTCTACCACGAGCTGTGGCGGATGCTGCGCCACCCGACGACCGCGCCCGAACGTCTGCGCGTCGTGCTGCGCGGCAAGGACGCGATCTTCGACTGGGACGACCCGCTGCCCCACCTGTTGGTGCCGCACCTGCAGATGACATCCCTGCTGCTGCACAACCTGCGCCGCGGCCAGAGCTGGATCAGTCTCGACTTCAACATCGGCAAGCTCGTCGAGCCGGCGGGGGACTGAGTCATCTCTGAGCCACTGCGTGTCCTGCACCTCGTGGGCTCGCCCACAAGCGACTTCCATGCCCAGTTGTCACTGCTGTACGCCCGCGACTGCCTGGCGGCGACCGCCGACCCGGCACGCTACGACACCCAGGTCGCGTTCGTGACGCCGGATGGTCACTGGCGGTTCCCGACCAAGCCGGACCTGTCAGCCGCGACAATCGCCGCGACTCCTCCTGACTCCTTCGTGGCGGCAATGGGGCGACTGACGTCGTCCGGGATCGACGTCGTGGTGCCCCAGTTGTTCTGCCTCGCGGGGATGACGCACTACCGCGCGCTGCTCGACGTCGTCGGCCTGCCGTACGTAGGCAATCGGCCGGACGTGATGGCGCTGACCGCAGACAAGGCCCGTGCGCGGGCGGTCGTGGCCGCTGCGGGGGTCCCGGTCCCGGACGCGGAGGTGCTGCTACACGGAGAGGTTCCGTCGATGTCTCCCCCGGTGGTGGTCAAGCCGGTCGACGCCGACAATTCGCTCGGTGTGAGCCTGGTCGCCGACGCGGCCGAGTACGACGTCGCGCTCACCGCCGCCTGGGCGCACTCGGATCGAGCGCTCGTCGAGCGCTACGTCGAGCTCGGCCGGGAGGTGCGGTGCGGGGTCGTCGTCCGCGACGGCCAGCTGGTGGGCCTGCCGCTGGAGGAGTACGCCGTCGACCCCGTGCACAAGCCCGTGCGCGATGCGCACGACAAACTCGCCCGCGACGGCGACGGCGAGCTGTACCTGGTGGCCAAGGAGGCGACGCGGGCATGGATCGTCGATCCCGGCGATCCGGTGACCGAGCGAGTGTGGGAGCTGGCGCGCCGTTGCCACAGCGCCCTGGGCTGCCGCCAGTACGGCCTCTTCGACTTCCGCATCGACCCATCCGGGCAGCCGTGGTTCCTCGAGGCCGGCCTGTACTGCTCGTTTGCCGACAAGAGCGTCGTCGCAGTGATGGCCAGGGCGGCAGGTATTGCGCTGCCCGACCTCTTCGCGTCCGCACTCGACCAAGCCATGAAGAAGGAGAGCTGACATGGACGTGACTGCGTGGCAGCCCGTTGGCGCCAAGCTGACGGGGCTCGCGGTGGACGAGGTGAGCGCCGGGGCGGTGGACGGCCTGCGGCAGCTGCTGGCGCAGCACGGTGTCCTCGTGCTGCCCGGGCAGAGCGTCGACGACGCCGCGTTCGTGACGTTCCTGCGTTCCTTCGGCGACCTGCAGTTCACCGACGGGGAGACGCCGTTGGACGGGTTCCCCGACCTCAACGTCGTCAGCAACGTCGGGCGCGCCGCGCCTCCACGCAGCCAGTTCCACGTCGACACCAGCTATGTCAGAAACCCGCCGGCCTATACGGCCCTGCGTGCCGTCCAGGTGCCCTCACAGGGTGGGGCCACCCTGTTCACCAACCAGTACCGCGCCTTCGAGACGCTGCCGTACGACGTCCGCGAGCGGCTCGATGGCCGCACGGTCACCCACGTGGTCACCGGGGTCGAGCCGGGCGAAGAGGCATCGGCCGAGCACCCTGTGTTC
>JALYQN010000451.1 GCA_030855835.1 Actinomycetota bacterium
CCGCACGAACTCGTCGAGACGATCAGCTCGTTGGCCTCGGCGTGCGGCTCGACAGCGATGATCTACCTGATGCACGTCAGCGCCGCCACCACCGTCGCTGCGGCGCCACCACCCGGCCTGCCGGACCTGCTGCCCGCACTGGCCAAGGGGGACATGCTGGCGACTCTGGCCTTCTCCGAGGCCGGTTCCCGCTCACACTTCTGGGCACCGGTGTCCAAGTCTCGCCGCAACGGGTCCGGCGTTGCGGTCGACGCCAACAAGAGCTGGGTGACCTCGGCGGGCCAGGCCGACCTGTACGTCGCCTCCACGCTCAACGCCGACGTGGACGCCGTCGACCTGTTCGCCGTCCCCGCTACCACGCCTGGCGTCGCCGTCGCCGGGGACTGGCGAGGCCTCGGGCTGCGCGCGAACGCCTCGAACCCGATGACCTTAGAGGTCGAGCTGCCCGACGACCACCGGATAGGCGCAGCAGGTGGTGGGTTCGAGCTGATGTTGCAGACCGTGATGCCGTGGTTCAACCTGGGGAACGCCTCGGTCTCGGTGGGGCTGAGCGACGCGGCTGTCGCCGCGGCCGTCAGGCACACCAGTGCCGCCAGGCTTGAGCATCTCGACCAAAGCCTGTCCGCGCTGCCCACCATCCGCGCCCAACTGGCGAAGATGTCCATCGACCTGGAGTGCACCCGGTCTTACGTCACGCAGGCAGCCGGCCGGTTGATCAAGCCTGCCGACGACACCGTGCTGCACGTCCTCGGGGTCAAGGCAGCCGCCAACGACGCGGCGCTGCGGATCACCGACGCGGCGATGCGCGTCTGCGGTGGCGCTGCGTTCTCCGATCACCTGCAGATCGACCGCTACTTCCGCGACGCCAGGGCCGGGTCGGTGATGGCGCCCACCGCGGACGTGCTCTACGACCTCTACGGCAAGGCGATCACCGGCCAATCGCTGTTCTGACCCCGATCCGGCCAAGGAGACAACAGATGAGCCAGCCGCTGCTCGTGGGAGCCGTCGCCTACACCCCCAACGTCGTGAGTATCTGGGAGGGGATGCGCGACTACTTCGCCGAGACGCCGACGGAGATGGACTTCGTGTTGTTCTCCAACTACGGGCGTCAGGTGGACGCGTTGCTCGACGGCATCATCGACCTGGCCTGGAACACCAACCTGGCCTGGGTCCGCACCGTCGCCCAGACCGTCGGCGACTGCAGGGCGTTGGCCATGCGAGACACCGACACGGTCTTCAAGACCGTCTTCGTCACCCGCGGCGGCAGGAACCTCGACGGGCTGGAGGCGTTGCGGGGCAGGCGGCTCGCCCTGGGTTCCAAGGACTCCGCGCAGGCCGCGATCCTGCCGGTGCACTTCTTGGACCACTCGGGGCCGGGCGCGGACGTGGTGGAGTTGATCCGGACCGACTCCGACCTCGGCAAGCATGGTGACACCGGCCGCAGCCAGCTCGACGCGTTGCGTGCCGTGCTCGACGAGCGTGCCGATGCGGCCGCGATCGGCATCAACACCTGGGAGGCCATCGGCCGTGCGGAGCTGATGCCCGGAGCGTTCGAGGCCTGCTGGGAGTCACCCACCTACAGCCACTGCAACTTCACCGTCCTGCCCCGGGTGCCGCAGGAGCGCACCGAGCCATGGGTCGAGCGACTGCTCGCAATGGACTGGGACAACCCCGAGCATCGTCCCATTCTCGAGATGGAGGGTCTGCGCCAGTGGGTGCAGCCGAACCTCGACGGCTACGGCACCTTGTTCGACGCGGTCCGCGAACAGGGGATCCCGCCTCGATGGTGAGCCCCGGGCTGGTCCTCGACCTCGTCGAACGCGTCGGCGCCCTCGCCCGGCACGGCACGATCTCGGTGCCGCTGGGAGAGAGCGACCCCGAGCAGGCGAGTGCCACCGTTGCCGCTTGGTGCGCCCACACCGGCAACCAGCTCGTCGAGGTGCAGGGGAACGTCGCCACCGTGCGCAAGGGGCGACGTCTCGATCCGCTCAGCGAGCTGAGACCGGATCTGGTGCCAGGAACCCGGTTGTGGATGTACACCAACTTCGACTGCAACCTGGCCTGCGACTACTGCTGTGTACGCTCCTCCCCGCAGAGCGCCCGGCGGGCGCTGGGCGTCGACCGGGTCCGACAGCTGGCGACCGAGGCCGTCGAGGCGGGCGTCTCCGAGCTCATCCTCACCGGCGGCGAGCCGTTCCTGCTACCCGACATCGACGAGGTCGTGGCCGCCTGCACGGCGGTGCTCCCGACCACGCTGCTCACCAACGGCACGCTGTTCCGCGGGCGCAGGCTGGCAGCACTGCGCCGCATGGACGCCACCAGGCTCGCGCTGCAGATCAGCCTCGACTCCGGCACCCCCGATCTGCACGACTCGCACCGAGGCCAGGGATCCTGGGAGCGGGCCGTCGCC
>JALYQN010000475.1 GCA_030855835.1 Actinomycetota bacterium
CCCCGCCGGCGCAGGGCAGCCGTGCGCACCGAGGCAGCACCAGGGCGGGGGTTGGGACCGGTCGTCAGGCTCACGCCCGGACGCTAGGCGCGAGCCGACCTCGGTGGCGGCCGCCGTCCACATCGTCCGCCGACTACCGCCAGGGCTGTGAGGCGAGCCTCAGGCCGCCGACTCGGTCTTCTTGGTCGACCCTGAGGTGGGGGAGCCGCTGGTCGTGGTCGTGCTGCCGCTTCCGGCCGAGCCGCCGGACCTCGAGTCCGCGCCCGCCTTCTTGCTGGCCTCCTTACCCGAGTCCTTACCCGAGTCCTTGCCCGAGTCCTTGCCGGAGTCTTTGCCGCCGGGCTTGTCCGCGCCGGTGTCGCTCTTGCCGGCGCCGTCCGACTCCGCCGGCCGGCTGTCGTTGCGGTAGAACCCCGATCCCTTGAACACCACGCCCACCGCCGTGAAGACCTTGCGCAGCCGTCCAGGGCAGGTCGGGCACAGGGTCAGCGCGTCATCGCTGAACGCCTGCTGGACCTCCAGCGGCGTCGCGCACTCGGTACAGACATATTGGTACGTGGGCACGCAATCTCCTCATCGATCTGCGTCGTCGTGACGCTGCGACAAACCCATTCTGCCGTACGCGTGGTTGTGGTCGGGGTGACGACCAGGTCGACCCGGTGGTCGTGCGCCTCGGTGGGCAGCGCCGCCACCACCTCGTCCTCGTGCAACAGGGCCACGACGAGGGCTCCCGGTCGCCGCCGGGTCAAGGCACGGTCGTACGACCCCCCGCCCTTGCCGAGCCGTGCTCCGTCCGCATCCACTGCCATCGCCGGGCACACCACCACGTCCGCATCGGCGATCGCGCGCACGCCGAGCGGCGCACCGCCGGCGTCGACCCAGTCGAGGTCCTTGTCGGCCAGCAGCACCGGCAGCAGCACCCGTATACCGCGGTCGCGCAGGGCCGCGAGCAGCGGGCCGGTGCCCGGCTCGGTCGGCAGGGAGACGTAAGCCGCCACCGTTCGCGCGGAGCTGAGCGCGGGCAGCTCGAGCACCCGCGCGGCAAGCGCCAGCGCAGCGGTCTGCCGCTCGGCGGCAGGCCGCGCCCGGCGTCGGGTGGCTATGTCTGCACGCCACTGCCCTTTCGAGTGCGGGTCGGTCATTGTCCTAGCATCGCCGACGTGACCGAGGACGGGCTCGCGCAGGCACGCGACAAGATGCAGCAGGGCGGCGTGCACCCGCACGCCATCGAGGTCTTCGCGCACTACTACCGCGAGCTGGAGTCCGGCGCGACCGGGGTGATCGCCGAGGACGAGGTCGACCCGGTCACCGCCCTGCCCCGACTTGCCGACGTGGTCGTGGACGACGAGCAGGCCACCGCCGCGCTGGCGCGAACCGCGGTGCTCAAGCTCAACGGCGGGCTCGGCACCTCCATGGGCATGGACCGGGCCAAGTCCCTGCTCCCGGTGCGGGACGGCGCCAGCTTCCTCGACGTGACGGTGCAGCAGGTCCAGGCGACCCGCGCTGCGTACGGTGTCAGGTTGCCGCTGATGTTCATGAACAGCTTCCGGACCCGAGACGACACCTTGGCGGCACTCGAGCGGCACGACGGACTCGCGGTCGATGACCTGCCAGGGGACTTCCTGCAGAACCGGGAGCCGAAGCTCCGCGCAGACGACCTGACGCCCGTCGAGTGGCAGGCTGACCCGAGCCTGGAGTGGTGCCCGCCCGGGCATGGCGACGTCTACACCGCCCTGGAGGCGTCCGGGACGCTCCGACGGCTTCTCGACGCCGGGTTCCGCTTCGCGAGCTGCTCCAACGCCGACAACCTCGGCGCCTCGCCCAGTCCCGCGGTCGCTGGCTGGTTCGCGGCCAGCGGGGCACCGTACGCAGCCGAGGTGTGCCGGCGTACGCAAGCCGACCGCAAGGGCGGCCACCTCGTGCGTCGCCGCAGCGACGGGCGCCTGGTGCTTCGAGAGACCGCTCAGACGCGAGCCGACGACGCCGAGGTGGCCGCCGACATCGACCGGCACCCGTACTTCCATACCAACAACCTGTGGTTCGACCTGGCCGCGCTGGCCGATGTCCTGAATGACCGCGACGGCGTCCTCGGGCTGCCGTTGATCCGCAACGAGAAGACCGTAGACCCGTCAGACCCGTCCTCCCCGGCGGTGGTGCAGGTGGAGTCCGCGATGGGAGCCGCGGTCGAGGTCTTCGACGGCGCGGAGGCCATCGAGGTCGACCGCAGCCGGTTCCTGCCGGTCAAGACGACCAACGACCTGTTGGTGATGCGTTCCGACGTGTACGAGCTGCGGGCTGACGGGCGGCTGCACCGCCGCAGTGACGAAGCGCCCCTGGTCGACCTCGATCCGAACCACTACGCCCTACTGCGCGGGTTCGACCGGCGCTTCCCCTCCGGTCCCCCGTCCCTGGTCCACGCGCGCAGGCTGACCGTGCGCGGCGACTGGACCTTCGGCGCCGGGGTCGTCGTCACCGGCGACGTCGTCGTCGATGGCGAGGGCGGCACGGTGCTCGACGCCGAGCACCTGTCCGGTTGACCCGTCGGCATCCCGCAGTTCGCGGCGGGGAGCCCGATGGGTGGCCGGACAGCGGGGCTGGATGCGCCGTCGCGATTAGGGTGGCCGACATGTCCCTCGGTACGTCGGCCGCGTCCTCCACCGAGGCGACGGGGTCCACCGGACCGCCCGGTGCGACCGGGTCGGTGGAGTCGGTGGAGGACCACCTGCGTCAGGTGCTCGACGTCGTCGAACCGCTGGCACCGTACGAGCAGTCGCTGCTCGAC
>JALYQN010000495.1 GCA_030855835.1 Actinomycetota bacterium
CATCTCCAACATTCCCCGGCTGGTGCCAGGTTGGACGAAGCCGATCATCATCGGTCGTCACGCACACGGCGACCAGTACAAGGCGACCAACTTCAAGGTGCCCGCCGCCGGCACGGTGACGATCACCTACACACCCGCCGACGGGTCGGAGCCGATCGAGCACGAGGTCGTCCGCATGCCAGACACCGGCGGGGTCGTCATGGGGATGTACAACTTCAACAAGTCGATCGAGGACTTCGCACGCGCCTCGTTCTCATACGGGCTGCTTCGCGGGTACCCGGTCTACCTGTCCACCAAGAACACCATCCTCAAGGCGTACGACGGCGCATTCAAGGACATCTTCCAGCGCATCTTCGAGTCCGAGTTCCAGGCCGACTTCGAGGCCAAGAACCTCACCTACGAGCACCGGCTCATCGACGACATGGTCGCTGCCGCAATGAAGTGGGAGGGCGGCTATGTCTGGGCGTGCAAGAACTACGACGGCGACGTGCAGTCGGACACAGTCGCACAGGGGTTCGGCTCGCTGGGCCTGATGACGTCGGTGCTGATGACCCCCGACGGCGGTACCGTTGAGGCGGAGGCCGCGCACGGCACGGTGACCCGGCACTTCCGGATGCATCAACAGGGCAAGCCGACCTCGACGAACCCGATCGCGTCGATCTTCGCGTGGACCCGTGGCCTCGCCCACCGCGGCAAGCTGGACGTCACCCCGGAGGTCACCGGGTTCGCCGACGCGCTCGAGGACGTGGTGGTGCGGACCGTCGAGGACGGGAAGATGACCAAGGACCTGGCCCTGCTGATCGGCCCGGACCAGGAGTTCCTGTCGACCGAAGAGTTCCTCGCCGCCCTCGACGACAATCTCGCGCAGCGGTTGGCCTGACCTCGGCCGGCGGGGCAGGGAACAAAGGTCGAGACGTTGTGGAAGCTGTGCCGGCCGGCCCTGATGTCTCGAGATCCGTCCGGTCGGCACGGGTCAGTCCGGCCAGCGCCCGGCCCACATCGCGTCGATCAGCCGCCGCGCGTCGTCCGGGCCGACCGGCCGCGGGTTGGCGTCAGGTACCACCCGGGTCAGCAGCAGGGCCGCCTCGTCCAGCCGGTCCGCCGGCATCCCCAGGTCGCGCAGCGCAGTCGGTGCGCCGAGCCGCCGGTACAGCTTGTGCAACCCGCCGACCGCGTCGGTCGCGTTCAGTGCCCGCGCCACCTGTTCCGCCGCTCGGGGAGCAGCCGCGCCGTTGTAGGCGAGCACGTGTGGGAGCACTACCGCGTGGGTGGCCGCGTGCGGCAGGCTGTAAGTCCCGCCCAGCAGATGGCAGACGGCGTGGTGCAGCCCGCCGCCGGTGCCGCGGAAGGAGATCGCGGTCAGGTAGGTACCGAGCAGACACCGCTCCCGAGCCGACCCGTCGGTCTCGTCCGCGGCCACCGCGACGAGTCCGGTGGCGAGCGCCTCCACCCCTGCCATCCCGAGCACTGCGCTGACCGGGTTGGCCCGGGCAGCCCACAGACCGTCGACTGCGTGCGCGATCGCGTTCAGACCGCTGCTGACGCTCAGGTCGAGCGGCAGCCCGACCGTCAGGTCGGGGTCGTACACGACGGTCCTTGGCAGCACCCGTACGTCGGTGCCGGTCGACTTCTGCTCGTTCTCGGTGAGGCCCCAGACGGGGGTGGCCTCCGAGCCCGAGTAGGTGGTGGGCACCGCGATGACGGGCAGGCCGGTGGACAGCGCGACCGCCTTGGCCACACCCGTGGCGGCGCCGCCTCCGACGGCCAGCAGCAGGTCGACGTCGACTGCGGCCGCCCGGGCCGCCTCGGCCACCTCTACCGGCACGTGGCTGCGGACGTCGGTGAACACTGCGCTGATGGTGACCCCGTCGAGCGGGACCCGGGCCCGGGCGGACTCCGACGCCATTAGCAGTACCCGGCCCGCGCCGAGCCGCTCGACCTCGGCCGGCAGAGCAGTACGCGCGACACCCGGGCCGAACACGATCCGCTGGGCGTACGCCTCGTGCACGAACCCTCCAGCCAGCTCGCCGGCTGACTCGCCGGCTGACTCGCCGGATGACTCACCCGAAGACTCACCGGATGACTCACCGGCCGATGCGGACGCGTTCACCGGTACATGCAACCATTCGGCGGCATCGAGGAGGGAGCACAGCCATGACCGACATCCATCCGCAAGGCCTGCACCACGTGACCGCGATCGCGTCTGACCCGCAGACAAACGTCGACTTCTACACCCAGGTGCTGGGGCTGAGGCTGGTCAAGCAGACGGTCAACTTCGACGCCCCCGAGACCTACCACCTCTACTACGGCGACGGGCAGGGCCGCCCGTCGACGCTGCTGACGTTCTTCCCGTGGCGGGGGGTGGCGCCAGGCATGCAGGGCACCGGGCTGACCACGGCCACCGCGTTCAGCATCCCGCCGGAGTCGCTGGGCTGGTGGC
>JALYQN010000001.1 GCA_030855835.1 Actinomycetota bacterium
GGCTACGACGGCTCCGTCGGGAACGGTCAGGGAGACGCCTCGCAGCACCTTCGAGTCGCCGTAGCCCGCGTGGATGTCGTGGAGCTCGAGCATGTGGGCTTCCTCAGCCGGCTTCGGATCCGAGATAGGCAGCCCGCACGACCTCGCTGGCGCGGACCTCGGCTGGTGTGCCGTCGAAGATCGGAACCCCGAAGTCCAGGACGAACAGGTGAGAGCACACCCGCATGACGAGGCTCATGTCGTGCTCGACGACAAGGATGCCGACACCTCGCTCGGCGACGACGGCCTCAATGATGTCGCCAAAGGCGCGAGTTTCGTCGGCGTCGAGGCCTGACGACGGCTCGTCAAGGAGCAGGATGTGAAAGCGTCCGGCGAGCACTCGCGCGAGCTCGACCAGGCGGCGCTGACCGGTGGAAAGTGCGCCAGTGGCCCGCTCGGCGATGTCGGCGATGCCGCACAACTCGATTGCCTCACGGGATGCCTCGGCCAGCTCAGCACGCGCGGCTCGACTGGCGAAGAGGTGTCGGCCGATGCTGGCGCCGACCCGGCCAGCCTCCAGGCCGAGAGCGACGTTCTCCAACACGGTCATCGAGTCGAACAGCTCCATGCGTTGGAACGTGCGACCGAGACCGAGCCGGGCGCGGGGGGCGACGCCGAGGGCGGTGACGTCGGCGTCGAACAGACGGACAGACCCCGCAGTCGGACGAAGCATCCCGGAGCACGCGTTGAAGGTCGTGGTCTTGCCAGCCCCGTTGGGACCGATGAGGCCGGTGATTCGGCCCTCTGGAGCAACGAGACTCACGCCGTCGACGGCGACGAGTCCACCGAACTCTACTCGCAGCCCCTCGACCTGAAGTCCGCGTGCAACCTCATCTGTCTTGGAATGCCGATTCGGTATCGTGTTGGCCGCCGTATGGAGAGTGGTCATGCGGCGTGGGGGCGGAGTGGGCCGCGGCGAGCTCGCAGACGGATCCTGCTCGTACCCGCTCGCCGAGCCACTGCCCGCTGGCTAGCGGGGATGTGTGGCCGGGCTCCGGTGCTGAGCACGGCGACGGCGACGGCGATGACACCGAACATCACCGGCAGGTAGGCGTTGAGCGACTCGTTTCGCAGGTACGACGGCACGAGGTGGAGGACGGCGGCAGCGGTGAGCGGCCCCCGCACCTCGCCCGACCCGGCAATGGCCAACACGACGACGAGGGTGAGCGACAGGAAGGAGCTGAAGGAAGCGGAGCCGAAGCTGCCGCTGTTGGCGGCGAAGAGCGCTCCGCCGATCCCGGCCAGGAAGGCCGAGAGGCAGAACACCAGCACCCTGGTGACATTCACCGTCGTACCTAGGGTTGCGAGGGCGAGTGGCGAGTCACCCAGCGCCCGCAGCAGCCGACCGAGTGGGCTGCGCCCCAATAGGTGCACAGCAAGCAATCCGGTGGCGACGACGGCCAAGATCACGAAGTAGAAGCCCTTCGGTGAAGCGGCATCGAACAGCCCGAGATGGGGTCGGGTCGCCTCCGCGAGGCCATCGCCCCCGAAGAAGGCGCCGGTCCGATAGAGGAGCCGCTCGACAAGTACCCCGAAGCCAAACGTAGCAATGGCGAGGTACAAGCCCGACAGGCGAATGGCGGGAATGGCGACGAACGCGCCGACCGGAACTGCGGTCAGGCCGGCACCGACAAGGGCGACCGCCCACGGGAGCCCAAGCCCGGTCGTGAGGTGCGAGAAGGCGGCGGCGCCGACCGCCAGGAAGGCGACGTGACAAAGCGAAACCTGCGCCGACGTCGTGACCAGCAGTCGCAGTGACGCGAATACGAGAACAAAGATCAAACCGATGCTGTACACCTGGAGACGTGGCCCCGCGAACGAGGGCACGGCGAGCATCAGGGGGACCAGGGCGACGATGCCGGCTCGCGAGGACCAGGCAGGTAGAGCCGAGCGGCGTCCGACGGCTCTCGTCGGGGTCGATCCGTACTCGACGAGCGTGCCGGAACGGGTCAGGAGCAGAGCGACGAACAGCACGAGGAACGGCACGCTCGGCGGGAAGCCAGCGAGCACCGGGATCTCAGCGACGTACTTCGTCGACACACTGGCGGCGACACCGATGACGAGGCCGCCGGCGTAAGTGAGCGGCAGGCTTGCGAACCGCCCGATCGCAGCCGCGCCGAACGCCTGTACGACGAGGAGGGACAGCAGGTACGGGTCAAGCCCGAAGACCGGTGCGACCAGAACGCCCGAGAGGGCGGCGAGGGATGAACCGATGACCCATGACCAGCGCCTTACCCTGGCCGGGCTGGTGCCGGCGAGGTCGAGCAGCGCTGGATCGTCCACTACGCCGCGCATCGCGGTGCCGAGCCGGCTCCTGCGCAGGTAGGTCGCCACACCGAACGTCCCGGCGGCCCCGACGACGAACACGATGATCTGGTTCTGGGCGACGTTCACACCCCCGAAGGAGTACACACCGGTGGGCAGGAAGTTGCGGAACGGTCGTGTCGATGCGCCGTACACGGCGACGAGCACCCCCTGGATGGCGGTGAGCAGGCCGATCGTCGCCACGATCTTCATCGCCGTGCTGGCGCCGGTGATGCCCAGCGCCAGCCGCTCGAGAGCGAGCCCGGTGACGACGCCACCGACGCCGACCGCTACGACCAGCGCGACCGGCCACGGCAGGCCCCACTCGTCGCGCACCTGGTAGAAGAGATAGGCGCCTGCGGCGGCGAGGGCACCGTGGCCGAAGTTGAAGATCCCCGACGTGCGGTAGGTCAGCACCAGCCCGGTTGCGGTCAGCCCGTAGAGCGATCCGGCGACCAGGCCGGCGATCACGAACGGCAGGAAGTCGGTCATGACGCTGACAGCGCCGGTTCTGCGGTGCTGGGGCGCCCGAGACAGACGCCGCAGGGCTTGCGGCCGGCGGTCCGATGCTCGCTCTCGGAAGCTCGCACTGTCGACTTCCCGGTGGCGAGGGGGCAGCCAGCGCGGTGGTAGCGGGCCATCGACTCCGATGCGACAAGCTCGGTGGCAGGCGCCGCGACGTCGTTGGCGTCGCCGAGATCCCGCCGGAGGTTGGCGAGCATGGCCCGGCGCAATTCGCCGACGGCGCGGCGGCCCGCGAGGAACCACACGACATTGCCGGTGCCGAGCACGATGACCCCGGCAGCGCCGACGTTGGACCAGGCGACTTGGTGTCCGAGCTCGACCGATCCGCTGGCGCCGACCCATGAGGCCATCACAAGGAGCAGGCCACCGCCGGTGGTGACGGCGAGCAGGAGGAGGTGCGGGGCCCTCCAGGGCGCCGAGCCTGGAAGTCGACCTGGCACCACGACAGTCAACGGTGGCGTCCTGTGGTCCGCAGCGGCCGCGAGACCGGATCGCTGCCGTTGGACGGCGCCGGTACGACGGGCTCGACGTCGGTTGGCTCGACGGGCTCGAGGACCGAAGGGGCCTCAGCCGTGGGGGTGGCTTCGAGGCTGTCGCGTGCGCCCGCGGCCTCGAGGTGACGGGCGATTTCGTGGAGCTCGGTCCACTCGTCGCGCAGGTCGGCGGAGAGCCACAGCATGGCCCCGATGCCGACGAAGCAGGCCCCGACCAGACCACCGCTCAAGATGTAGGGCAGCTGCTCGGCGGGGAACACGGTGTCGCTCACGCCCAGCCAGCCGAGCAGGAGGAACAGGCCACCGAGGGCGATGGCGATCCAGGCGGCTACCCGGTCCCACTGCTGGCGGAGAAACTCCTTCAGGTCCATGCCAACCTCACTCCGAAGATGCGGGCCGCGATGAGCGACACTGCGGCGGCGGCGGCACCGGCGACCAGCGTGAGGTAGAAGATGGTCGTCGACGCCGTCGGTAGTTGGATGTCT
>JALYQN010000003.1 GCA_030855835.1 Actinomycetota bacterium
CAACCCCGGTGTTCCAGCGGCTGTGGCAGCAGGTCGCCGCCAATATCGCCGGTTACCGCTCGTACCCACGGCTGGTCGGTGAGACCGGCGGCAAGGACTTCATCGTCGCCCATCCCAGCGCCGACCCCGGTGTGCTCCGGACGGCCATGATCCGGGGCGCCTTCGAGTACCAGGGCCAGAAGTGCTCGGCCGCGTCGCGGGCCTACGTCCCGCGGAGCCTGTGGCGCCAGATGTCGGCCGAGCTGGTGGACACCGTCGAGTCGCTCCCGACGGGACCGGTGACCGACTTCACCAACTTCATGGGCGCCGTCATCGACGATCGCGCGTTCGCCAAGCACAAGCGGGCGCTGACCCGCGCGCACGCGACGCGGTCGATCACGATTGCCGCCGGTGGCAGCTGTGACGACTCCGAAGGCTGGTTCGTCCAACCGACCCTGCTCGTGGGTGACGACCCCACCGATGAGGTGTTCACCACCGAGTACTTCGGCCCGATCCTGTCGGTGCACGTGTTCCCCGACCGGCAGTACGCGAAGGTCGTCGACCAGATGGAGTCGGCCGCCGAGTATGCGCTCACCGGGTCGATCATCGCCACCGACCGGGCCGCGATCCTGGACGCCCAGCAGCGCCTGCGCTATGCAGCGGGCAACTTCTACGTCAACGACAAGCCGACCGGTGCGGTGGTGGGCCAGCAGCCCTTCGGCGGCGCGCGCGGGTCGGGGACCAATGACAAGGCCGGCGCTCTGCAGAACCTGCTGCGCTGGACATCGACGCGGGCGATCAAGGAGACCTTCGTGCCGCCGGTAGACCACGCCTACCCGCACATGGCCACCGACCGGGACTGATCCCCCAACCAAGGGCGATCACACCGGGCCGGGGCCGGCTCAGGACAGGTAGCGGCGGCCGACCTCGTGCTCCTGGGCGAGACCGGCCGACAGCGCCTGGGCCAGCTCCCGCTCCAGCCGCCCGCCGAACAGCGGGATTCTGACCTCGAGCTCACCGTCGACCGCCATGACGGTCTCGGACTGACCGGCCGAGAGCAGGCTGGTGCCCCGCATCACCGCCGGCTGGCCGACCACGTCAAGGATCACCGTGCCGCGGCGGGTGCCGTCGCCGTCTGCGGCCTCCCAGGTCTCGGTCTGCACGACGGTGACCGAATCGCCGACCAGCGTGGCCACCGCCTTGGACAGCTGAGCGGGGATGGTCCGGCTGATGGAGATGACGCCCCCCTTGTCGTCGGCGTCGATGTCGACTGTCCAGCTGCTGGCGCCGGTGGCGGCGCAGACGTCGTCGCGGAATGCCGGGTCGATGAACATCGCCCACACCGCGGCTGGGGGCGACCCGTACACATGCCGCGTGGTCAGGCGCATCCGGTCATGATGGCGTGCTCAGTCGCCGCAGAGCGAGATGCCGCCGCCGCCGCGCCGCTTGGTCCGGTACAGCGCCGCGTCGGCGCGCCGGAGCAGCGGGTCCGGGTTGTCGCTGAACCCGGTCGCGGCGCCGATGCTGATCGACACCTGGAGTCCGGTCGCCAGCTTCGACCAGTCCAGCAGTGCGAGTCGTTCCAGCATGTCGGTGCCTCGCCGCTTGGTTGCGTCGATGTCCAGGCCGTGCAGCAGGACGACGAACTCGTCGCCGCCCAGCCGGGCGACGAGGTCGACGGCTCGGCTGCAGCTCGCGAGAACCTGTCCGACCTGGACCAGCACCGCATCGCCGACACTGTGCCCGAAGGTGTCGTTGACCTGTTTGAACGCGTCGATGTCGACCACCAGGACGCCCAACTCCGCCGGGTCGTGATTGGCCAGCAACCGCTCGACGTGCCGGGCGTAACCGCGACGGTTGGCCAGCCCGGTGAGCGCGTCGACGTGCGCCCAGTGGGCGTGCTCGTCGCGCTCGATCCGCAGCTGCTCGACCTCCAGGCTGGCTCGTGCGGCGGCCAGTTGCTGCAGCCGGGCGTCCCAGCGCCGCCGTGCGCTCCAGTCGCAGTAGTCCATCGCCGACTGCGATCCGACCGACCCCATCGCGATATCAGCCTGGGTCGCGAGCCGCAGCGTGACCGCGATGACCGGGGCTCCAACACCCTCGTCGAACAGCAGCCGCGCGGTCGCGGCGTGTCCGGCAACCTCGTCCCACGCACCCCGTCCGGCGGCGTCCAGCGCGTCGGCAAGCCGCAACATCCCGTGCTCCGGCTGCTCGTAGGGGTGCCCGGCGGCTTCCAGGGCCAGATCGAGTGTCGCCGACTGCTCGGCCGGCGACTCGCCGACCAGCCGTGCCACCACGTGCCGGGCCACTCGCGCCTCGACGGCGAAGACGTCCGGCGACGTCTGGTTCGATCCGGTCTTGGGACCCGAGCCATGGCCGCCGGGGGAGTCCGTGACCCGCTCCCACAACGCCTGCAGCTCCTGTCGTTCGCCGAGCTCGTGCAGGTTGCAGGCCGTGTGCACGGTGACGAGTGCTTGGTTGAGGTGCAGCGCCCGCTCGAGCAGCGGCTCTTCGCAATCCGGCAGCAGGGCTGCGGCCCGGTCGTACATCTGCTGCTCGAGCTCCCACAGCTCGCGCTGGCGGTACGCAAGCCCGCAGTCGATGTAGGCCGTCCCGCGCTCCTGCGCCCGGCCGTCGCCGGTTTCCAGCAGTGCCACGGCACGAGCGAGGTCGCGGTTGGCCTGTTCGCGCTCTGAGGCTGAGACGTGGGCGTAGCGGTACTCCGCGCGGCTTGCCAGCGCGGACGCCAGCAGCACGTTGTCACCGTCGCGCAGTGCCCGGTCGTGCAGCGTTTCGATCATCAGCTCCGCGCGGTCGTCGTATCCGTGGATCCAGGCCTTGACGAGCTCGGCGTACATCAGGACCCTGACCACCTCGGACCAGCCGCTGGACTCTGCCGCGGCGATGGCCTCAGCCACCTCGTCGCCGGTGTCGCGCACCTGGACCTGCTGGACCAGCCGGTGGGCGACCATCCGGGCGGTGGCCCGATCGGGCGCGCCGGCACCAGGGCTGGCCGGCCCGGCCGGCGGACGCAAGGTCTCAGCCGACATCAGATGGCCTCCTGCCCCTTCGCGCGCGACTGACTGCCAGCCTGCCCGCTCCGGGTGCCGATCGAGCGCAGCCGGAGCCCGTGATGGACCGTCCGGACCACAAAGCTGTCCGTTGGTCGCGGCGAGTCGACCGGACGAGGGTTGCCGTGACGGTACGGGCGATGACGCCCGGAACGGGTCTATGGTCGAAACCATGCGCTCCGAGCGTGATCGAGCAATCACGGCCCTGATAGAGCAGGCCGAACAGGTGGCGAGCGCCCGGCGTGCTGCTTCCGGTGTCGACGCCCAGACCACCCACCAGCTGCTGACCGCCTACTTCCGGCACGTGGCCAGCGAGGACCTTGCCGGGCGGGACACGGAGGACGTGTACGGGGCGGCGATGAGCCACTTCCGGCAGGCCAGGCTGCGCCCGCAGGGGACGGCCACCGTCCACGTGTCGACGCCCACCGTGGGGGAGCACGGCTGGTCGGCTGCCGGGCACAGCGTGGTCGAGATCGTCACCGACGACATGCCGTTCCTGGTCGACTCGGTGACGATGTACCTCGCTCAGCATGGTCACGGGATCCATCTGGTCGTGCACCCGCAGCTGCGGGTGGAGCGCGACGTGACCGGCCGCCTGCTCAAGCTGTCAACGGCGGCGACCGCCCCCGGTGAGGTGTGGAGCGCCGACGACGGTGCCGACCCGGATGACGAGGTCGGGCTGTCCGAGTCGTGGATCCATGTGGAGATCGACCGGGTCGCCGAGGTCGAGCGGATGCAGGCGCTCGACGACGGCCTGACCGCGGTGCTCCGCGACGTCCGCGAGTCGGTGGAGGACTGGGCCAAGCTGAAGTCCAGGGCGCAGTCCATCGTCGACGAGCTGCGCACCTCGCCACCGCCGTTGGACCCCGAGGAGGTGGACGAGGTCGCCGAGCTGTTGGACTGGCTCGCCGACGACCACTTCACCTTCCTCGGCTACCGGGAGTACACCCTGCGTCGAGCCGACGACGGAGACGGCGACCTGCTGCGGGCGGTACCGGGCAGCGGGCTGGGGATCTTGCGCTCGGACCCCTCGTCGACGTCTGGACGGCTGCCGCCGCCGGTGGCCCAGCGAGCCCGAGACAGGGAGCTGGCCATCATCACCAAAGCCAACTCACGGTCCACCGTGCACCGCCCCGCCTATCTCGACTACGTCAGCGTCAAGTCCTTCGGCGACGACGGTGAGGTCGACGGCGAGCGGCGGTTCCTCGGCCTGTTCTCGTCTGCTGCCTACACCGAGTCGGTGACCCACATCCCGGTGTTGCGGCGCAAGCGTCAGGAGGTGCTCGACCAGCTCGGCTTCGCGCCGACCAGCCATAGCGGCAAGGCGCTGCTCGACCTGCTCGAGACCTACCCTCGCGACGAGCTGTTCCAGACCTCCGCGGACGAGCTGGTGCCGACCCTGCACTCGGTGCTGCATCTGCAGGAGCGCCGGCAGCTGCGCCTGTTCGTCCGCCAGGACCCCTACCTGCGATACCTGTCCTGCCTGGTGTACCTGCCTCGCGACCGCTACACCACCCAGGTGCGGCTGCGGATGGAGGCGATCTTGGCCAATGCGCTCGTCGATGGTGGTGCGGACAAGTCCACCGGGTCGGACAGCATCCCCGAAGGCGTCACCGTCGACTACACCGCCAGGATCAGCGAGTCGGTGCTGGCGCGGTTGCACTTCGTGGTGCGGCCGGCGCTGGGCGAGCTGGTCGGCGAGATCGACGTCCACCGCGTCGAGGAGCTGCTCGGCGACGCGACTCGCTCGTGGACCGACGACCTGGCCGAGGCCGCGTACGACATCCTCGGTGAGGCTGAGGGCGCCAGGATGATCCGACGCTACGGTGACGCGTTCCCCGAGGCGTACAAGGAGGACTTCGGGCCGCGGGTGGCCGTCAGCGACCTGCAGCGGCTGGACGCCGTCGACCAGGACAGCGAGAACGGCGGCATTGGGCTGCACCTGTACGAGCCGGCCGACGCCCCGTCCGGGCACGGCCGTTTCAAGGTGTACCGCGCCGGTTCGCCGCTGTCGCTGACCGAGGTGCTGCCGCTGTTCAGCTCCCTCGGCGTGGAGGTGGTCGACGAGCGGCCGTACGGGGTGGTGCCGGACGGGGGGACGCAGCCGACCGCGTGGGTGTACGACTTCGGACTGCGCTACGACGACGTGCCAGCAGAAGACGGGCGCGAGCTGTTCCAGGACGCGTTCCGGGCCTGCTGGCGGGGGGAGGCCGAAGCTGACGGCTTCAACCGGCTGGTGCTGGCGGCCGGGCTGTCGTGGCGCAAGGTCTCGGCACTGCGCGCCTATGCCCGCTGGCTCCGGCAGGCTGGGTCACCGTTCAGCCAGGACTACATCGAGGACACCGTGCTGCGTCACTGCGGCGTGGCCCGGCAGCTGGTCGACCTGTTCCATGCCCGCTTCGACCCCGGGAGCCACGATCTGCCGGCCGACGGCGAGTCACGGGTGGCGAAGGTCGCCGATCTGGAGGGCCGGATCACCACCGCGCTCGAGCAGGTGGACAGCCTCGACCACGACCGGATCCTGCGTGCGTTCGTCACCGCCATCGGTGCCACCGTGCGCACGAACTACTTCAACACCCGTAGCGGTACTCATGGCGGGGGTGAGGACGACGCGGACCGGGCCGCGCCGGCGATCGCCCTCAAGCTCGAGCCGCAGCGAATCGACGACCTGCCCCGGCCACGTCCGCGCTTCGAGGTCTTCGTCTACTCCCCGCGGGTCGAGGGTGTGCACCTGCGCTTCGGGCACGTGGCCCGCGGCGGCCTGCGTTGGTCGGATCGTCGAGAAGACTTCCGCACCGAGGTGCTGGGTCTGGTCAAGGCCCAGACAGTGAAGAACTCGGTGATCGTCCCGGTCGGCGCCAAGGGCGGTTTCTACTGCAAGCAGCTCCCCGACCCGGGGGTCGACCGCGAGGCGTGGCTGGCCGAGGGCGTCGCCTGCTACCGCGCGTTCATCAGCGGCCTGCTGGATGTGACCGACAACCTCAAGGGCGAGCAGGTGGTACCGCCGCCCCGGGTGGTGCGCCACGACGGCGACGACGCCTACCTGGTCGTGGCGGCCGACAAGGGCACCGCGACGTTCTCGGACATAGCCAACGAGGTGGCCGCCGACTACGGCTTCTGGCTCGGCGACGCGTTCGCCTCCGGCGGGTCGGCCGGGTACGACCACAAGCAGATGGGAATCACCGCCCGCGGTGCCTGGGAGTCGGTCAAGCGGCACTTCCGCGAGATGGGCGTCGACTGCCAGCGCGAGGACTTCACCTGCGTGGGCGTTGGCGACATGTCCGGTGACGTCTTCGGCAACGGGATGCTCCTGTCCCAGC
>JALYQN010000015.1 GCA_030855835.1 Actinomycetota bacterium
TGCTTGTGGTGAGCAAGGTCGCGAACTTCTCCGTCGACCTGCCGGAGGCCAGTGTGGCAATCCAGGTATCCGGGTCGTTCGGCTCCCGGCAGGAGGAGGCGCAGCGGCTAGGACGCCTGATGCGACCGAAGGCCGACGGTCGGCCGGCTCGCTTCTACGCCGTGGTGGCACGCGACACCGTCGACGCCCAGTTCGCCCAGCACCGGCAGCGATTCCTGGCCGAGCAAGGCTATGCGTACTCCATCGTGGATGCGGACGACCTGCTCGCCGACCGCTGACGGCCGCCGGTGCCACGGCGACCGGGGACCTCAGCGCAGCTGCACCTGCAGGCTGGTGGCGAGCTGGGCATGGTCGTCCTCGGTCGTGAACACCTGGGTACCGGCGCGCAGCCAGCCCCGCCCGCCCCAGGCGATCACGCCGACCTCGACACCGTCGTCGCTGAGTCGGCAGTACAGGTCCTCGGCGGAGTCCTCGTCGGTTGCGCACCCGTCCGGCAGCGGAACGAGTCGCATCGCCGGCGCCGGGGTTGCGGGCAGCCCGTCCAACGACGTCCCGATCGCGGTCGCGACGTGGTGCTGTCCCCAGCCGGCGAGACGGGCGTTGCCCGCGGTCATCGACCAGCCACCGAGCGCCTCCCACAGGGCAACCGCGTCCGGGACCGCCATCCACGCTGACAGGTCGGCCGTGCCGCGGGAGTCGAAGCACTCGGGGAAGACGTCCGTGGCCTGCCACCCCAGCACCAGCGGCCGCACCTGCTGACGCCACCAGGGCGCCACCCACATCGCAGCGGTGCCACGCGCCGCGAACGCCCACTTGTGCAGGTTGCCGACCCACGCGTCGGCACCCAGTGCAGCTATGTCCACGTCGACGTGGCCGGGCCCGTGCGCCGCGTCCACGAAGACCATCGCCTCGGTGGTCCGCGCCGCGGCGACCACGGCCGCCACCGGCATCAGTCGTGCCGTCGGCGAGGTGATCTGGTCGGCCACCACCAGCCGCGTGCGCTCGCTCAGCTGCCCCGCGTACGCAGCGACGACCGTCTCGTCGTCGGCGTCGAGCGGGATCCGGGCCTCGCGCAGCACGACCCCGGCCCTGGTTGACCACGCGTCGACGGCCAGCCGCACCGCCCCGTACGCGTGGTCACTGAGCAGCACCTCGTCGCCCGCCCGCAGGTCGAGGCTGGCCAGCAGGGTGGATGCGGCCTCGGTCACGTTGGTGACCAGCGCCAGCGAGTCCCGTCCCACACCCAACCAGTCGGCCGTGGTCAGCCGGCCCGCGGCGACAGCTGCCGGCAGCTCGTAGCGGTGGAACCGGTGCGGGTCGGCCTCAGTCCGCTCGCGCCAACGGTGCTGTGCCTCTAGCACCGGTCGCGGCACGGCGCCGTACGCACCGGGACTCAGGTGGGTCCGCGACGGGTCGAGGGCAAACAGACCGCGCACGTCCGTCGCGCCGCACAGTGAGGCGGACATCTCCCCCCATACTCCATGAATTGTCGGTGACACTCATCTTTCACGTTGTCGACCGCTTTACCGTTTTGCCACGCTCGAAGGTGCCGCCATGCTCGCATGTGTGCCCGGCGAACCCGATCTTCCCCCGTCCGAAGCCCCCGCGGCCGACCGCCAGACGCAGCCGGGCGACCCTCGTCCCGACCCCGAGATCGCCGCCGAGCGACACCATCTGACCGCATCCCGCGCGGCGCTGGCCCGGATGCGCACCGCGGTCGCCGGCCTGTCAGCGCAGGGAGGTGACGGGGTGTCCACCGAGTACCTGAGGGCCGCGTTGTGGCACCGGATGCGGGCGCTGGAGGACGACCCGGAGGTGCCGCTGTTCTTCGGCCGCATCGACCTGGCCGCCGAGCGGTTGTACGTGGGCCGGCGCCATGTCAGCGACGACAATGGTGAGCCGTTGGTGATCGACTGGCGAGCGGCTATCTCCCGAGCGTTCTACCGGGCCAGTGCCCGTGCACCGATGGGTGTCCGGCTGCGGCGGCGGTTCGGCTTCTTCCACGGGGTGCTCACCGCGTACGAGGACGAGTGGCTCGGCGCCGGGCAGGAGCTGGCGGACAGCGCCCTGCTCGAGGCCGAGGTCGAGCGCCCACGGCTCGGACCGATGCGCGACATCGTGGCCACCATCCAGCCTGAGCAGGACGACATCGTGCGCTCCGACCTCACCCGCACTGTCTGCGTCCAAGGCGCACCAGGCACCGGGAAGACCGCCGTCGGCCTGCACCGAGCGGCCTGGTTGCTGTACGCGCATCGCCAGCAGCTGAGCCGGCAGGGGGTGCTCGTGGTCGGGCCGAACACCTCGTTCCTGCGCTACATCGGCGACGTGCTGCCCGCCCTCGGCGAGATCGACGTGGCCCAGACCACGGTGCCGCAGCTGTGCGGACGGGTCTGCATCCGCGTGGTGGACCCGCCCGAGCGTGGTCGACTGGTGGGCGACACGCGCTCGGCGCAGGTGCTGCACCGAGCGCTGTGGGCCCAGCTGCGCGAGCCGGACGAGGCGCTGGTCGTGCCGCGCGGGTCGCGTCGCTGGCGGGTGCCGCCGCACATCGCTGGACCGATCGTCGACGAGCTGCGACAACGCGGGGTGCGGTACGGGGCGGGACGGGCGCTGCTGCCGCAGCGGATGGCGCACGCGGTACTGGTCCGGATGGAGGCGGGCGGCGACTTGCCCGCTGACCGGGTGCAGGACGCGATAGCGCGCTCGCGACCGATGCTGAAATGGTGCGCACAGGTATGGCCCCCGGTCGACCCGGTTCGGCTGGTGTTCCGGCTGCTGTCTGACCCGGACCTGCTCGCGTCCTGCGCCGAGGGGCTGCTCGACGCCGAGGAGCGCCAGGTGCTCGGGTGGACCAGGCCGCCGCGCGGACTCGCCGCGGCGCCGTGGTCGCTGGGCGACGCGGTCCTGGTCGACGAGGCCGCCGACCTGCTCGACCGGGAGCCGAGTCGGGCTCACGTCGTGCTCGACGAGGCGCAGGACCTGTCCCCGATGATGCTGCGGGCGGTCGGACGGCGGTGCTCGACCGGGTCGGCGACTGTGCTGGGTGACCTGGCACAGGCGACGACGCCGTGGGCGACGACCAGCTGACCGGAGGCGCTGGCCCACCTGGGCCAACCGGAGGCGCACATCGAGGAGTTGACCCGTGGCTTCCGGGTGCCGGCCGACGTGCTGGCTTACGCCACCCGGCTGATGCCGGTGATCGCACCCGGACTCGCGGCACCCAGCTCGGTCCGCCGGGCGGTCGGCGACCTGGTCGTACGCCGCACCGACGACCCGGTGGGCGAGGCCGCGGCGGCCGTCCGCGCGACTCTGGACCGGGACGGGTCCGTCGGCGTCATCGTCGCCGACCACGTCGCCGACGCCGTCGCCGGAGCGCTCGCCACGGCTGGCGCGCGGCACGCGGTGCTCGGCGACGACGGTGACCAGGAGTTCGACGTGCGGGTCAACGTGGTGCCCGCATCATTGGCGAAGGGGCTGGAGTTCGACCACGTCGTGGTACTGGAGCCGGCCGCGGTCGTCGCCGGCGAGGGTGACTCGCTGATCGGGCTGCGCCGGCTGTATGTGTGCCTGACCCGGGCGGTCACGTCGTTGACGGTGCTGTACGCGCGGCCGCTGCCCCCCGAGCTGGCCCGGTAGGCAGAGCGGCTGTCGGAGTCCCGGGGCCGACGAATGCCCGCTGGCTGCACCCGACGAGTCACTGTGGGTTCAGGGGTCGTGAGAGCCGTTCAGGGCAGCGAGCAGCGCTGGAACGCCGACCATTCGCCTTCACGCGAGTGCCGGGCCGGCCAGCCGCAGGGTGCCGGCGTCGGTGTCCAGGGTGGCCCGCACCCCCAGCGGGACCGCGTGGTTGTCCGGCAGGTGGCCGACCGGCGCGCCCGCCGCGACCGGTACGCCGAGCGGCCCGAGCCGGTCGCGCAGGACGCGGTCGACGGCTTCGGCGCCGGGGTCACCGGTGTCGGTGAACGAGCCGGCGACGACACCCCGCACCCCTTCGAACCAGCCGGCGCGCAGCAGCTGGGTGAGCATGCCGTCGATGCGGTACGGCTGCTCACCTATGTCCTCGAGCAGTGCGATCCCGTCCCGTGCCGGGCGGGACAGGCGGGTACCGATGCTCGCGGTGAGCACCCGCAGGTTGCCGCCCATCAGGACGCCGCGGGCGGTGCCACGCACCAGCCGGCGTAGCCGGACCCCGTCGAACGGGTCAGTCACAGCCGCCGGGTCGAACAGCAGCCCACGCAGCAGCTCGGTGGTCTCGGGTTGGCCCTCGGGAAGCGACGTGACCACGGGGGCGTGCAGGCTGACCGTGCCCAGCCGACCGGCTACCGACTCGTGCAGGGCGGTGGCGTCCGAGAACCCGACCAGCAACCGCGGACCTGCCGCCGCCATCGTGGTCCAGTCGAGCCGGTCGACCAGGCGGTGGCTGCCGTACCCGCCGCGCGCGCACCACACCACCGACACCGCCGGATCGGTCCAGGCCGCCTCGAGGTCCGCGGCCCGCTGGTCGTCGGGCGCCGCCAGGTGCGGGAGGGTCGTGTCTCGCCCGCAGACGTGCGCGCCGAGCCGCACTCGCAGTCCCCATCCGCGCAGGATCGCGAGACCGCCGTCGAGCCGAACGGTGGGCACCGGGCCGGCCGGAGCCACCACGGCGACCAGGCAGCCCGGTCGCAGCCGGAACGGGCGCAGCAACTCCTGCCCGGGCTTGCGTCGCCCGGGGGTGTCGGCCCGTCGCCGCCGCAAGCCCGAGGCGCGCAGTCGCACCACCAGCTCGCGGGCACTGACCGGCAC
>JALYQN010000060.1 GCA_030855835.1 Actinomycetota bacterium
CGGGCGCGCACCTCGGCTGGGGCTTCCACGAGGACGGTTGCCGTTCCGGGGTGGAGGCGGCCCGCCGGCTGGGGGTGGACTGGTGAGCCGTCAAATGGGGCTGCGGCCGGACCAGCCCAGATCATCCGACGCTGTGGCTGCTCCTACGACCGAGCGGTCGGAGGATGGGTCGGGGGGCGTGAGCGGCGGACCGGCCCTGCCCTCGCTCCCGGCGCTGGTCGACGGTCTGGTCACTCACGACCGGCGGGCGCCGCTGCGGCACCGGTTCCGCTACCGGGTCTATCAGTGGTTGGTCGACGTCGACCAGCCACCGCGGCTGCCGCACTGGCTGCGTCCGTTCGCGTCGTTCCGCGCCGGCGACCACCTCGGTGACCCGGCTGCGACGATCCGCGCCAACGTCGAACGCTTCTGCGCCGACTCCGGCGTGGACGTGTCGGGCGGTCGGATCCTGATGCTGGCCAACGCCAGGGTCCTGGGCCATGTGTTCGACCCGTTGAGCGTGTTCTGGTGTCTCGACGACGACGGCGCCGTCCGATGTGTTGTCGCCGAGGTGCACAACACCCACGGCGAGCGGCACGCGTACCTACTCGACGTAGATGCACAGGGGCGGGCCAGCACCGACAAGGCGTTCTACGTCTCACCGTTCTTCACCGTCGACGGGCGCTACGACCTGCAGTTGCGGCTGGACCGCGACCGGGTCGCCACCACCGTCCGATTGCGCCAGGGCGACGGCGGCGAACCGGTGTTCACAGCAGTCTTCACCGGCCGGCTCCAGCCAGCGACACCGCGACGGCTGGTCTCGCTGCTGCTGCGCCGCCCGTTCATGACCCAGCGGGTCAGCCTGCTCATCCGCCTGCACGGCAGCTGGCTGTGGCTGCGACGGCTGCCGGTGGTCCCCTGGACCGCGCACCATCACCAAGAAGGAGTCCGATGACAACCGTCGAGACACCCGGTCAGCTCGATCGGCTGCCCGCCGAGGTGCTGGCTGAGCCACCGATCCGCGTCCCGGTACCGTCGCAGGCGCGCTGGCCAGGACTGGCTACGGTGCCGCACGTCCCGGTGCACCGGGCGGTCGCTCGCAGCATCGTCGCGCGGGCGGCGCGCCGGCTGCCCGTTCGCATGCAGTTCCCCGACGGCAGCCACTGGGGCAGCGGTGGCGCGGATGCACCAACGATGCTGCTGCTGCGGCCGGAGGCCCTGTTCGCCCGGCTGGGCGCCGACCTGCGGATCGGCTTCGGGGAGGCGTACATGGCCGGGGACTGGACCACCGCACCAGGTACGGACCTGGCTGACCTGCTGACGCCGTTTGCCGAGCGCCTCACGGTCCTGGTGCCGAGGCCGCTGCAGAAGCTGCGCGGCATGGTCGACGAGCGGCTGGCGACGCACGAGGAGAACACCATCACCGGCTCCGCCAGCAACATCGCGCGGCACTACGACCTGTCCAATGACTTGTTCGCGCACTTTCTCGACCCCACCATGACGTACTCGTCGGCCTGGTTCCCCGACGTCATTGCCGGACCGGCCGACCTCGATCTCGAGCGGGCCCAGCTGCGCAAGATGGACGGAGTGCTCGACTTCGCCCGCGTGGGTGCCGGCACCCGGCTGCTGGAGATCGGCACCGGCTGGGGGGCCCTCGCCCTGCGCGCGGCCGAGCGGGGCGCCCAGGTCACCAGCGTCACGATCTCGGCCGAGCAACAGCACCTGGCTCGCCGGCGCATCTACGAGGCCGGCCGGTCCGACCGGGTCGAGGTGCGGCTCGAGGACTACCGGCACGTCGACGGCCAGTACGACGCGATCGTCAGCGTGGAGATGATCGAAGCGGTCGGTGAGCGGTACTGGCCCACCTACTTCGCCACCCTGGACCGGCTCCTCGCACCGGGTGGCCGGGTCGGGCTGCAGTCGATCACGATGGCCCACGACCGGATGCTGGTCACCCGCCGGTCGTACGGGTGGATCCACAAGTACATCTTCCCGGGCGGGCTGATCCCCTCACTGCAGGCGATCGACCAGACGCTGGCCGCTGACACCTCGCTGCGGGTGCTGGAGCGACGGGACCTCGGCTGGCACTACGCGGAGACCCTGCGACAGTGGCGGTCGCGATTCGATGCCGCCTGGCCCGAGATCAGCGCGCACGGCTTCGATGTCACGTTCCGGCGGATGTGGGACCTCTACCTCGCCTACTGCGAGGCGGGCTTTCGTACCGAGTACCTCGGCGTCAGCCAGCTGTCGCTGGGGCGCGCCCCACAGTGATCCCACGCAGGGTGATGCACGCAGGGTGATGCACGCAGGTGATGCGCGCGGTGATGCGCGCGGTGATGCACCCACGCGGTGAGCGCGCTACTCACGCAACCAGTGCCGTGATCCGCTCCACCGCGGTACCCAGGTCGGGCACCCACTCGGACGCCACCGGCTTCGGGTGGCTTGCCCGGCGGCGCTTCGGCCCGTCCGCGACTGGCCCGTCCCCGGCTGGCCCGTAAGCGACTGGCCCGTCCTCGACTGGCCCGTAAGCGACTGGCCCGTCCGCGGTCGGCCCGTCCGCGGCTGGATCGCCCGCGGCTGTCTCGTGCGCGCCGGGTCGGGACCAACCTGGACCCCCGAGCAGCAGCATCGGGTCCGGCGCCACCGCACGCACGGTGCCGAGGTCACCCAGCTGAGCGCCGGGATCCAGGCTCGACCACAAGAAGACAGCTCTGGGCGCCACCCGCTCGATCGCGGACACCAGCGCGTCGGAAGGCAGGCAGCAGCCCAGCAGCCAGGTGCGGATTCGCAGGTCGGACAGCGCCGCCGCCAGCGCCACCAGCGGCAACGCGTGCCGGTCGCCGCAGGCGCCGGCCAGCAGCACCGGCGGACTCGACGACATGGCCCGCTCGGGATCGCGTAGCCGGTGCCGCAGCTCGGTGGAGACGCACTCGCTGGCCAGGTGCTCGGCCTCGACGCCGCAGCTGCCGGCCACCCGCTTCTCACCCACGCAGCCGAGGAACGGCGCCAACACCTCCGTCCACCCGCGGACCACGCCTCGCTGGTCGAGCACCCGCGCGAGGATCAGGGACAGCGTGGGGGCATCGAGCGCCTCCGCGGCCTGCAACAGCAGCTCGACCGTGACCGGCGCGACGACCGCCGACCGATCGCCGGCTAACGACCCGTCGTCTGCCGGTCGCCCCTGGTCCACCGGCCCGGCGCGGTTGGCCGACTCGACGCCGATGGAGACCGAGCTCACCGCGATCAGCGCGGCCTGGGCCGGCGGCACGCCGGTGGCGATGAGCCGGCACGCTCTGGCCACCCGGGCAACGTCCTGCTCGCTGTAGCGCCGGTGTCCACCCACCGTACGGACCGCTGGGACTCAGGCCGTAGCGACGATCCCAGGTCCGCAGCGTCGGGGTAGTGACGCCCAGGCGGCGAGACACCGCACCGACCCCCCAGAGCAGATGGGTCTGCCCGGGGTCGCCTGCGCCCTCCTCCCGGTCCGACATGGCGCTCATCCTCGCCCCGGCAACCAGGAGTCGCATCTCACAACCGACGGTGCGGCGACCATAACGGTGCCTTCATTGGTGAGACGGCCCTTGTGCAACCGGCGACGGCCTGCGTAACTTTTGCTGCAGTTCGCCCTAACCCCGGACCCCGGTCAGTGCGAGAGGTAGTCATGGCTAACATCGCTCGGTTGCCGATGCCGCTCATGGACGTCTACGACTGGCAGTACGACGGCGCGTGTCGCGAGGCCGACCCGGCCCTGTTCTTTTCCCCCGAATCCGAGCGTGGACCACGCCGGCACGCTCGCGAGAACGCCGCCAAGATGTACTGCCAGCGGTGCCCCGTCGTGGACCAGTGCCTGCGGCACGCGCTCAAGGTCAAGGAGCCGTACGGGGTGTGGGGGGGTCTGAGCACGTCCGAGCGAGCGGCCGCGGAGGTCCAGCCGGTTGCTGTTTGACCCGAGCCGAGCCCGGTGCAGCGGTCAAGCCCAGAACACCCGCTTGACGACGGCCTGAGCCCGCCGTGCCGTCCGCCGCCATTCCTCGACCACCTCCTCGCTGGCCAAAGGCGACATCCCGAACAGGTAGGCCACCCCCGCCCGGTCGCGGAGGTCGCGCGGCAGCGAGTCCGACGGGCGGCCCCGCACCTGCATCACCGCGTTGCGTAGCCGCTGGGCCAACCGCCACGCCCGTACCAGATCACGTCCGTCCTCGGCGGTGATCAGATCGGCATCGACGGCCGCCAGCAGTGCCGCGACCGTCCGGGTGGTGCGCAGCCCCGGCACCCGGGCGGCGTGTCGCATCTGGATCAGCTGGGCGGTCCACTCCACGTCGCTCAAACCGCCCGGCCCGAGCTTCAGGTGCAGGGCGGGGTCCGCGGCACGCGGCAACCGCTCGGCGTCCATCCGGGCCTTGATCCGGCGGATCTCCGCCTCCGCCGCCGCGTCGAACCCGTCGGCCGGCCAACGCAGCGGGTCGATCAGGGCATGAAAGCGTCCGCACACCTCGGGATCCCCGACCACCGCCTCGGCTCGCAGCAGCGCCTGCGCCTCCCACGGTTGAGACCACCGGGCGTAGTAGGCGGCGTACGACGCCAGGCTGCGGACCAGCGGACCCTGCCGGCCCTCCGGCCGCAAGCTGGCATCCAGCTCCAGCGGCGGACTCGTCCGTGGTCCAGCGAGCAGGTGTCGCATGCGCCCGGCAACCGCCTGGGCGGCCTCGGTGGCCCGGCGTTCCTCGGTGCCGGTGACCGGGACGTGACAGAACAAGACGTCCGCATCGCTGGCGAAACCCATCTCGTGGCCGCCGAGCCGTCCCATCGACACCACCGCCATCCGTGCCGGCAAGGGGGTGCCGAGGTCCGCCGCCACCGCGGCCGAGGCGGCGGACAGGGCGCCCGACAAGGTGGCGGTGGCCACGTCGGTCAGCGCCTCGCCGACGGCGTCGACGTCGAGCTGGCCCAGCGCGTCCCCGATCGCGATCCGGCACAGCTCGCGTCGCCGCATCGCGCGTACCGCCGCGATCGCGGACTCCGGGTCGGGGTGTCGCCTGGTCGCCGCCGCGACCTCGGTTCCCAGCGCACCGGGTGGTCGGGGTGCAAGGTCCCGACCCCCGAGCAGGGCCACCGAGTCCGGGGTTCCCATCAGCAGCTCGGTGGCGAAGCGGCTGCCGCTCAGCACCCGGGCGAGCTGCTCGGCCGCTGCCCCCTCGTCGCGCAGGCGCTGCAGGTACCAGTGCGTTCGGCCCAGCTGGTCAGAGACCTTGCGGAAGGCGAGCAGCGCGGCATCGGGGTCGGGGCCTTCGGCGAACCAGCCGAGCATGGCCGGCAGCAGCTGACGCTGGATCGCGGCGCGCCGCGACAGGCCGCTGGTGAGGGCTCCCAGATGGGTCAGGGCGCCGCGCGGGTCGAGGTAGCCCAGGGCGGTGAGCCGGTCGCGTGCGGACGCCGGACTCAGCCGTAGCTGGCCGGTAGGCAACGCCGCCACCGCCTCGAGCAGCGGCCGATAGAACAGCTTCTCGTGCAACCGGCGGACCTCACGCGCACATGCCTGCCAGTCGGCGCGCAGCCGCTCCACCGGCTGGATGCGGTGGCCGATGGCGCGCCCGAGCCGCCGCAGCGCCTCGTCGTCGTCGGGCACAAGCTGGGTACGGCGCAGTCGCCAAAGCTGGAGGCGATGCTCGAGCGTGCGCAGGAACCGGTAGGAGCTGGCGAGCGCTGCACCGTCCTCGCGGCCGACGTAACCGCCTACGGTGAGTGCGGCAAGGGCGTCGAGCGTGCTGGCGCTGCGTACATCGTGATCGTCTCGACCGTGCACGAGCTGCAGCAGCTGCACGGCGAACTCGACGTCGCGGAGCCCGCCGGGCCCGAGCTTGAGCGCGCGGTCGACCTGCGCCGCGGGGATGTGGTCCACGACGGTGCGGCGCATCGTCCGCACCTCGGCGACGAACCCGGGCCGCTCCCCCGCCTGCCACACCAGTGCCGCTGCGGCGTCGGCGTAGGCCAGACCCAGCTCGGGGTCACCAGCCGCCGGCCGGGCCTTGAGCAGCGCCTGGAACTCCCAGGTCTTCGCCCAGCGCTCGTAGTAGCCG
>JALYQN010000113.1 GCA_030855835.1 Actinomycetota bacterium
GCGGCTGCCGATGCCGCCCGGGTCGCTGCCGACGCTGTGGAACGACGACGAGCGGTTCGTCGAGTCGTACCTGTCGGCCTTCGACGGTTACTACCTGTCCGGCGACGGCGGGCTCGTCGACTCCGACGGCTACGTGTACGTGATGGGCCGCACCGACGACGTCATCAACGTCGCCGGGCACCGGCTGTCGACCGGCTCGATGGAGGCGGTCCTCGCCGAGCACCCCGCGGTGGCCGAGTGTGCGGTGATCGGTGTCGCCGACCAGATGAAGGGCCAGCTCCCGCGTGGCTACGTGGTCCTCAAGGCGGGAGCCGATGACGTTGACCACGATGAGCTGGAGCGTGAGCTGGTGGCCGCGGTCCGGGATCAGGTCGGGGCAGTGGCGGTGTTCCGCACCGTTGTGGTAGTCCCGGCGCTGCCCAAGACCCGATCAGGCAAGATCCTGCGCCGGTCGATGCGCGAGATCGCCGACGGCAAGGACACACCCGTGCCGTCCACGATCGAGGACCCGGCCGTGCTGGACACGCTCCGACCGCTGCTCTGACCATGCTGCGGTGGATATCCGTCAGTGGCCGCCCAGGAACGGGGCCATCGCCCGGGCGAGCAGGCTCGGTCGCATCGTGACCCGTTCCTCCACGTCGGCAAGGCTCATCACCCGCAGGCCGGCGTTGGCCTCCAGCCAGCGCAGCGGCTCGGGCTCCCACCGCCGTGAGTGGTGCCCGACCCACGGCAGCCGGACCAGCTCGGTGTCGCGGCCGGTGATCAGGTCGGCGAGCGTACGGCCGGCGAGCTGGGCCGCGCCGACCCCGTCACCGACGTAGCCCCCACCCCAGGCCAGACCGCTGGCGCGGTCGAGACCGACCGACGCATGCCAGTCCCGGGGCACTCCGAGCGCGCCACCCCAGCGGTGCGTGACCCGCGCCGTACGCAGCACCGGGAACAGTGCCCGCATGGTCTGCTCGAGCTGGGCGAAGACTCGCGGTTCCCGGTCGTAGCCGGGGCGCGTGCGCGACCCGAAGTGGTACGGCGCCCCTCGACCGCCGAGCGCCAGCCGACCGTCCGCGGTGCGCTGGGCGTAGATGAGCAGGTGTCGACCGTCGCTGAGCGTCTCCCGGTCGGCGAGGCCGATCTGCTCCCACAGCCGCTCCGACAGTGGCTCGGTGGCGATCATGAGGGAGTAGACCGGGGCCAGCGTCCGGGGGTGCCCGGCCAGTGAGGCGGTGTAACCCTCGAGGGCGCGAACCACCACGTCGGCACGCACCGTCCCGGCGTCGGTGACAACCCGCCCGGGGACGATCTCGCGCACCGTGGTCTGCTCGAACAGACGGACCCCTCGGCGCTCGACGGCTCGCGCGAGCCCCCGCACCAGCCTGGCCGGGTGGACTGCCGCACAGTGCGGGGTGAAGGTGCCGCCGATCACGTCGGTCGCCGCGCACCGGGAGCGGGCCTGCGTGGCGTCGAGCAGGGCCAGGTCGGCGGGGCCCTGCCCCCATGACCGGGCATGCTCGACCTCGGCCCGCAGCCTGCGCAGCTGCACCGGGTGCCGGGCCAGCACCAGGGTCCCGCCGCGTTGGTAGCCCGCGTCGATCCCTTCCTCGTCGAGGACTGCTCCGACATCGCGCACGCTGTCCTGCAGCGCCCGCAGCTGCCGCATCGCCCCGTCGTGGCCGCCGTACGGTCCGGGGGTGCGGGCCAGGCGCTCGGCCGAGGCGGGGAACAGCGCGGAGCACCAGCCGCCGTTGCGCCCGGATGCTCCGAACCCCGCGACCTCTCGCTCGAGCACGACGACCCGCAGGCCCGGGTCGGCCCGGGCCAGGTGGTAGGCCGTCCAGAGCCCGGTGAAGCCGGCGCCCACGACTGCCACGTCGGCATCGGTCGCCCCAGGCAGCGGGGGGCGCGGCACCCACTCGTCGTTGGCGGTCTCGTGCCACAGCGACAGGCAGGCGTACCGCTCCCGGCTCAGCGCACACCCCAGGCGTAGGTCTGCTTGCGCAGTTGCAGGTAGACGAACGTCTCGGTGGACCGTACGCCGGGCAGCGTGCGGATGCGGTTCGACAAGATCTCCAGCAGCTCCTCGTCGCTCTCGCAGACCACCTCCGCGAGCAGGTCGAAGCTGCCTGCCGTGATGACCACGTAGTCGATCTCGTGCATCCCCGCGAGCAGGGTCGCGACCTCGTCGAGCGGTCCCTCGATTCGGATGCCGATCATCGCCTGCCGGGCGAAGCCGAGCTCGAGCGGATCGGTGACGGCCACGATCTGCACGGCACCGCTGTCGATCAGCCGCTGCACCCGCTGGCGCACCGCCGCCTCGGACAGTCCCACCGCCTTGCCGATGGCGGCGTACGGTCGGCGACCGTCCTGCTGCAACTGCTCGATAATCGCCTTGGAGGTGGCGTCCAGCTGCGTGGCCCCGCGGCCGTTCACGCTCGCCCGCCGTGTCACGCCGTGCATCCTGACCGTCCAGACCGCGCGCGCACAACCCAATGGGCGATGCAATCCGTGGCGCAACCCAATCGTGACGACGGAATCGCTTGTATGGTTGCAGGTGCTCTGCGACGATTCGCCGGGTCCGAACGCCACGGAAGGATCGTCTCGATGGGTCACCGCCGCCCCCGCCTGCTCCGGCCCCCCGGTCTGTCCCTGCCGGTGTCCCGACGCTCCTTCCTGCGCGGCACCTCCGCGGGTGCGCTTACCCTCGCGGGTGGCGGGCTCCTGGCCGGCTGCGGTGTGGAGGGCGCCGCCCAGACGGAGGCCTCCTGCGACAGCGACGACCTGTCGAGCAGCGAGCAGCAGGTCGTCTGGTCCAACTGGCCGGCCTATATCGACCCGATCCAGCAGAGCGACTCCACCCTCGGCGCGTTCATGGACAGGACCGGCATCGCGGTGGAGTACACCGACGACGTCAACGACAACAACGACTTCTACGCCAAGGTCCGCAACCAGCTCGGTGCCTGCGAGTCGACCGGGCGGGACGTGTTCACCCTCACCGACTGGATGGCCGCCAAGATGATCGGCCTCGGCTGGCTGCAGAAGCTGGACAAGTCCAACCTGCCCAACTTCGAGCAGAACCTCATCCAGAACCTGCGCTCGCCGTCGTGGGACCCCGAGCGCGAGTACAGCGTGCCGTGGCAGAGTGGATTGACCGGCATCGCGTACAACTCGGACATGGTCTCCGAGGTTGGCTCGTTCGAGGACCTGATCACCCGCCCCGAGCTGAAGGGCAAGATCACCCTGCTCAGCGAGATGCAGGACACGATGATCTTCATGCTGCTGCTGGTGGGCGCCGACCCGGAGGACTTCAGCGACGACGAGTGGGGGCAGGCCCTGGACCGGCTCAGCGAGGTTAAGGAGTCCGGTCAGATCCGCCAGTTCACCGGCAACGAGTACCGCCAGGACCTCGCGCAGGGCAACATCGCCGCCTGCGAGGCGTGGTCCGGCGACGTCATCCAGCTGCAGTTCGACAACCCGGCGATCAAGTTCGTCGCGCCCGAGGAGGGTCTGGCGCTGTGGAGTGACAACTCGCTGGTCCCCAACCAGGCGACCCACAAGGCCAACGCCGAGAAGCTCATGGACTACTACTACGACCCACGTGTCGCCGCCGAGCTGGTCGCCTGGGTCAACTACATCTGCCCGGTCGAGGGTGCGCAGCAGGAGATGGAAAAGATCGATCCCAGTCTCGTCGACAACGTGCTGATCTTTCCCGATGATCAGCTGCTGTCGCAGACCTGGGACTTCATGGCGCTCACCCCCGAGCAGGAGGCGCAGTACCAGGAGGACTTCACGCAGGTGATCGGAGCCTGAGCGGCGATGACCGCTGAGACCCGAGACCCCGGGACCCGCGACGCCGGCACGACCGCCGACAATCGGACGGGCGACCTCGAGCTGAGATCACTGACGAAGCGGTTCGGCGACTACGCAGCGGTGCGCTCGCTCGACCTCACCATCCCGGCCGGCGCCTTCTTCGCACTGCTGGGACCGTCAGGATGTGGGAAGACCACGACGCTGCGCATGGTGGCCGGCCTCGAGGTGCCGACCGAGGGCGAGGTGCTCTTGGGTGGTGAGGACATCACATGGGCCAAGCCGTACAAGCGCCCCGTCAACACGGTCTTCCAGAGTTATGCGTTGTTCCCGCACCTGACCATCTACGAGAACGTGGCCTTCGGCCTGCGCCGCCAGGGCCGCTCCGACGTGGCGGGGCCGGTCGGCGAGATGTTGTCTTTGGTCGAGCTCGAGGAGTTCGCTGGGCGTAAGCCTGCGCAGCTGTCCGGCGGCCAGCAGCAACGGGTGGCGCTCGCGCGGGCCCTCATTAACCAGCCGAAGGTGCTGCTGCTCGACGAACCCCTCGGAGCGCTCGACCTCAAGCTGCGGCGGCAGATGCAGCTCGAGCTCAAGCGCATCCAGCTCGGGGTCGGCGTCACCTTCGTGCATGTCACCCATGACCAAGAGGAGGCCATGACCATGGCCGACACCATCGCGGTCATGCATGGCGGGGTGATCGAGCAGATGGGATCGCCGGGGGAGCTGTACGAGAGCCCCCGCACTACGTTCGTTGCCAACTTCCTCGGCCAGTCGAACCTCGTCGCCGCCGACATCACCGGCACCGACGGCGACGACCTCGTGTGCGACGCGCAGGGCGCCACCGTACGGATCCCGGCCGACCGCTGCCAGGTCACGCAGGGAAAGGTCTGGCTCGGGGTGCGCCCGGAGAAGGTCGTCCTCGCACCCTTGGACGCACCCACCGAAGGCAACAGCCTCGGCGGCGCTCGCATCGTGGACGTCAGCTTCGTCGGGGTGAGCACGCAGTACATGGTCAAGATGGCGTGGGGCCAGGATCTGATGGCGTTCGAGCAGAACACCGGGGCCCGACCCTTGATGCGTACTGGCGACGAGGTCGACGTCCGCTTCACCGGCGCACACGCCTTCGTGCTGGACCACGCCCAGGACGCCCGCGCAGGCGTCGACGAGGACTAGCCCGGATGAGCGGCGCCACCAGCATGACCAACCCAGACAGCGTCGCCGCGCCACCGAGGCAGCGCCGTGGGATCGGCTGGCTGCTGCTGCTGCCCGGAGCGCTATGGCTGGCCGCGTTCTTCGTCACCCCGCTGGTCCAGCTGGTGGCCACCAGCCTGTACGACCCCGGCGGCTCGGTCGAGCAGGGCTACGCGATGACCTGGTCGTGGCGCAACTACACCGACGCGCTGGAACTGTACGCGGAGCCGTTCATCCGCGGCTTCGTCTACGCCGGCATCGCCACGGTGCTGTGCCTGCTGATCGGCTACCCCCTGGCGTACGCGATCGCCTTCAAGGCGGGTCGTTGGAAGAACCTCATGCTGGTGCTCGTCATCGCCCCGTTCTTCACCAGCTTCCTGGTGCGCACGCTGGCCTGGAAGCTGATCCTGGCCGACAACGGGACAGTCGTGTCGGCGTTCAAGGCGGTCGGCCTGGTCGCCGAAGATGGCCGGCTCCTGGCTACCGGCTTCGCCGTCGTCGCCGGACTGACGTACAACTTCTTGCCGTTCATGGTGCTCCCGCTTTATGCCAGCCTCGAGCGGCTGGACCACCGGCTGATCGAAGCCGCCGGCGACCTGTACAGCTCACCCGCTCAGGGTTTCCGCAAGGTGACGCTGCCGCTGTCGATGCCCGGTGTCGTGGCCGGTACGCTGCTCACCTTCATCCCGTCCGCAGGCGACTTCATCAACGCCCAGCTGCTCGGCGACACGAACCAGACGATGATCGGCAACACCATTCAGGGCCTGTTCGAGGCCGGTGTCTACCCGGCGGCCTCGGCGCTGTCGGTCACATTGATGACACTCATCATCGTCATGGTGGCCATCTACATCAGGCGGGCCGGCACCGAGGAGCTGCTGTGATGATGCGGCTCGGGCGGTGGGTCTCCGACCACTTGGTGGTCGCTGCGGGCACACTCGTGCTGATCTATCTGTTCATCCCGATGTTCGTCGTCATTGCGATGTCTTTCAACGACCCGAGCAGCCGAGCGGCCTACACGCTGGACGGTTTCACCCTGGACAACTGGGCCAACCCCTGCGCGCCGGAAGGGCTGTGCTCCTCGCTGGCCACGAGCCTGCAGATGGGCGTGCTGGCGACGGTGGGAGCCACGGTGCTGGGGACGTTGATGGCTTTCGCCCTGGTGCGGCACCGCTTCCGCGGGCGAGCCACTGCCAACGTGGTGATCTTCCTCCCGATGGCCTCCCCGGAGGTGGTGCTGGGCGCATCGCTGCTGGCACTGTTCGTGGCCACCGCCGGTGGCGGAGCGCTCGGGTTCGGGACCATTCTGATCGCCCACATCATGTTCTGCCTGTCG
>JALYQN010000120.1 GCA_030855835.1 Actinomycetota bacterium
CCGTACGGTGCTGGTCGGCCTGGTGGTGCTGGTCACCGTCATCGTGCTGCGCCTGGTGTGGATGTACCCGGCGACATACCTGCCGCGGCTGATCCCGAGCATTCGCCGGGCCGACCCCTACCCGGGCTGGCAGATGCCGATGCTGGTGACCTGGGCCGCGATGCGTGGGGTGGTGACGCTGGCTGCCGTCTTTCTGCTGCCGGAAGAGACGCCGCAGCGCGCGGCCCTGGTGCTCATCGCGTTCATCGTCACCATCGGCACCTTGCTGCTGAACGGCACCACGCTGCCGTGGATGGTGCGGCGCCTCGGGCTGAGCGGCCCTGATCCGGCCGAGGACAGCCTGCAGGAGGCCAGCGTCCTGCAGCGCGCGTCGACCCAAGGCATCCGGGCCCTGAATGACGCCCGCACCGGGCAGGAGTCCGAAGAGGTCATGATGCGACTGCGACAGCGCTCCCTGCAACGGGCCGAGGCGGCGTGGGAGCGGCTCGGCAACATGGCCGAGCCGCCCAGCGTCGTCTACGCCAGGTTGCGCGAGACCATGCTCGAAGCCGAGCGGGCGGAGGTGGTCCGCATCCGGGACGAGGGCCTGGTCGCCCACGACGTGCTCCGCGAGGTGATGAACGTCCTCGACCTCGAGGAGAGCCTGATCGAGCGGATCCAGGTGCAGACCTCGGAGGATCGAGACTTCGACCTGCTCACTCCGCACCCGGTCGTGCAGAGCGCATGCGAGCACCTGGCCGAGCTGACCACCATCCCTGCGCCGAGTACCCCCGACGGTTGCGAGGAGTGCCTGCGCGACGGGCACGACTGGGTCCACCTGCGGCTGTGCGTGACCTGCGGCCACGTCGGGTGCTGTGACTCATCCACCTATCGGCACGCCGAGGGCCACAGCCACCACACCGGTCACCCCGTCATCCGCAGCTTCGAGACCGGCGAGGGCTGGCGCTGGTGCTTCGCCGATGAGCTTCTCGGCTGACCCCCTCGGCCGCCCCATCCGCTGAGAGTGACGAATGTGTCGCGACACGCCGGTGCACAAGCGCGCAACCGTGACTGTCAGTTGCAGATAACCGAACCGCGTGGAGTCAGGGTGGCCAGGGCAGGCTGAGGACGTAGCGCTGGCCGGGGTGCTCGGTCTGGGTCCAGAGCCGCTGGGTCTCCGGGTCGTACGCCAGGTCCTCCGGGCCGACCGGCAGCGCCCCGGCATGTTTGAGCCACCGGCCACCGGCCGGTCCGGTCCACAGCTGGCCGCGGCGGAACCGGCCTTGGCTGGCGGACACCACGTAGGTGCCGTGAACCCGTACGGCGCCCTGCATGCTGGCGATGTCGGTGCGGATCACCTCGTCCGGCGCGGCAGTCCGAGGCAGGCAGGTGTCCGGGTCCAGCGCCCACCGGGCGAGCCGGGCTCCGCTGCCGGAGCGGTTGTACTCCCCGGCGACCAGCGACAGCTCGCCGGGTGTGGTGCGGTCGACCGACAGGAACGACCAGCGCAGCGGCGGGTTCGGCCGGGCCCTGTCGGGGGTCCAGCTGTCACACTGCGCAAGCCCGAAGCCGCCGTCGGCGGACCGGAAGACGGTGCGCAGGTCGAACACTCGGATCCCCCGCTGGGTGTCGGCCACCAGCAGCAGGTCGCCGCACCAGGCCAGCCCGCCCGCGTGCACCCGTACCGGCTCCATCCCCGCGTCGAGCAGCTGCACATGGGCGTACCGCGGTGTCTGCAGATCGGTCACATCGACCACGCTCACCCGGGTGGCCGCGTGACCTCCGCCGCGCCGCTTCGCGTACCAGCCGCAGAGCAGGACCCGCCGGCCGCCGAGGTCGGAGCCTGGCGTGGCGCAGGCGTCGGCGGACGTCGTCAGCCCCTGCGGCCACCAGGTGCGGGTGGCGGCGTCTGCACGGTCCCAGGTGAAGCCGACGGCCCGGCCACGGGGAACAGTGGTGTGCCCCGCCTGGCGGTCGAGGCCTGCCAGCACGCCGGCGATGCCGACGTACGCGGCGCCGCTCAGTTGCCCAGCTGGTCGATCTGGGCGTCGATCGCCGCGGCCAGATCGACGTCGGCGGCGGTGATGCCTCCGGCCGAGTGGGTGGACAGCCGGAACGACACCGTCGTGTAGCGAATGTCGATGTCGGGGTGGTGGTCGCGTTCCTCGGCCGCCCGCGCCACCTGGACCACCAAGTTGATGCCGTCGAGGAAGGTTGGCGCCTGCACGAACCGTTCGAGAGCGTTGTCGCGGGCCTCCCAGTGCGGGCGTTCGGCCATCGCCGCGTGCAGCTCCTGGTCGCTGAGAATGTCGGCCATGGGGCAACGCTACAACTCGGTGCGGGCGTCGCGCCGACCGATCTTGGATCCGAGCCAGACCAGCGGGTCGTACTTGCGGTCCACCACCCGCTCTTTCATGGGGATGATGGCGTTGTCGGTGATGTGAATGCCCTCTGGGCACACCTCGGTGCAGCACTTGGTGATGTTGCACATCCCCAGCCCAGCGGCGCCCTGCGCCAGCGATCGGCGGTCGTTGGTGTCGAGGGGGTGCATGTCGAGCTCGGCGTAGCGCAGGAAGAAACGCGGCCCGGCGAACGCGGGCTTGTTCTCGTCGTGGTCACGGACGACGTGGCAGACGTCCTGGCAGAGGAAGCACTCGATGCACTTGCGGAACTCCTGGCCGCGCTCGACGTCGGCCTGCATCATCCGCCGCTTGCCGTCGGCCTCGCGCGGACCTGGCGCGAAGCCCGGCAGCTCGCGCGCCTTCGCATAGTTGTACGACACATCGGTCACCAGGTCGCGGACGATCGGGAAGGCCCGCAACGGCGTCACGGTGATGGTCTCGGTCTCGGCGAAGATGTTCAGCCGGGTCATGCACATCAGCCGCGGCCGGCCGTTGACCTCAGCCGAGCACGACCCGCACTTGCCCGCCTTGCAGTTCCACCGCACCGCCAGGTCGCCGGCCTGGGTGGCCTGTACCCGGTGGATGGCATCCAGGACGACCTCGCCCTCCTCGACCGGCACGGTGAAGTCGACGAGCCCGCCCCCGGAGTGGTCGCCGCGCCAGATCCGCATCGTCAGGTCGTACGCCACCGAAGTGTCTCCTCAGCCGTCGTCGAGCTCAGTTGTTGTCGAGCTCAGTTGTTTTCGAACAGGGGTTGTAGCTCGTCCGGCATCACCGGCAGAGGTTGGCGGGCAAGCGACACGGCGCCGTCCGGGTCGAGGCTGAGCACCAGGTTGACCTGGCCCCAGCCGTCGTCGGTGCCGGGGTGGTCGTCCCGCGTGTGCCCGCCGCGCGACTCGGTGCGCTCGGCGGCGGCCATCGCAATACAACGGCTGACCAGCAGCATGTTGGGCAGATCGAGCGCCAGGTGCCAGCCAGGGTTGTACTGCCGGCCCCCCTCGACCGCGAGGTGCTGCCCCCGCTTCTCCAGGTCGTCCAGGCGGGCCTGGGCCTTGGTGAGCTCTTCGTCGGTGCGGATGATCCCTACCAGCTCCTGCATCGACTCCTGCAGCTCGCGCTGCAGGGTGTACGGGTTCTCCCCGACGTCGGGGGCGTCGGCGGCCACCTCGAACGGCGCCTCGGCGAACACCGCCGCGGCGCCTACGGCGTCGTCGGAGACCCTTGGGCGGGAACCGGCCAGCCCCCGCTCGGCGTAGTAGGCGGCGTTCAGCCCGGCGCGGCGGCCGAACACCAGCAGGTCGGACAGCGAGTTGCCGCCGAGCCGGTTCGAGCCGTGCATCCCGCCGGCCACCTCGCCGGCGGCAAACAGGCCCGGCACGATCGACGCGCCGGAGTCGGGGTCGACCTCCACCCCACCCATCACGTAGTGGCAGGTCGGACCTATCT
>JALYQN010000123.1 GCA_030855835.1 Actinomycetota bacterium
ATCAGGCTTTCGCCCATTGTCCAATATTCCCCACTGCTGCCTCCCGTAGGAGTCTGGGCCGTGTCTCAGTCCCAGTGTGGCCGGTCACCCTCTCAGGCCGGCTACCCGTCGTCGCCTTGGTGGGCCACTACCCCACCAACAAGCTGATAGGCCGCGCGCCCATCCCTCACCGCCGGAACTTTCCACCACCCACGATGCCGTCGGTGGTCATATCCGGTATTAGCCTCGGTTTCCCGGGGTTATCCCGATGTGAAGGGCAGGTTGCTCACGTGTTACTCACCCGTTCGCCGCTCGTGTACCCCCGAAGGGGCCTTACCGCTCGACTTGCATGTGTTAAGCACGCCGCCAGCGTTCGTCCTGAGCCAGGATCAAACTCTCCGTTGAAATATCGTCGGTTCATCGCGCTGCCATGATGGCCAGTGCGACGTGCCGTCAACAGTTGACCCTGACAAGTTGATCACTTGTCAAAGGAATTACTGACTTACTATCTCGTCGACTTTGGCACACTGTTGAGTTCTCAAGGATCAGAAGCGCACCAGGGCCATCGACCGTGAGGCCTCGTACCCTGGGGCAACCGGCTCAGCCTACTCAGCCGCCCCGTGGCCAGTCAAACCTCCGGGGCCAGCAGCAGGCCCTGCACGGAGCGCTTGCCCTTGCGCAGCACCACCCACCGTCCGTGCAGCACCATGCGCGCCTCGAGGCCGGCGGCCGGGTCGGTGAGACGCTCGTTGTTCACGTAGGCCCCCCCGTCGGCGATCGTGCGCCGGGCGGCCGAGCGGCTGGTCTCCAGACCGGAGTCCACCAGGGCGTCCACCAGGCTCGGCAGGGCCGGAAGTGACGGCAGGCAGGCGTAGCCGGCCTCGGTCAGCGCGGCGGCCAGGGTCGGCTCCGGCAGGACGTTCAGGTCGCCCCGCCCGAACAGGGCGGCCGCCGCCGCCTCCACCACCGAGGCCTCCTGCTCGCCGTGCACCAGCGCGGTGATGTCGTGAGCGAGCGCCCGCTGTGCCTCCCGGCCGGCCGGGCGCTGCGCGGAGTCCCGCTCGAGGTTCTGAATCTCCTCCAGGGGCCGGGACGTGAAGATGCGCAGGTATGCCCCTACCATCGCGTCCTCGGCCCGCAGGAAGAACTGGTGCAGCGCGTACGGACTCGTCAGGTCGGCGTCCAGCCACACCGTGCCGCTCTCGGTCTTGCCGTACTTGGTCCCGTCGGCCTTGGTGACCAGCGGCGTCGCCAGCGCGTGCACGTGCGCACCGCCGGCCCGCCGCACAAGCTCGACGCCCGCAGTGATGTTCCCCCACTGGTCGCTGCCCCCCGTCTGGAGCCGGCAGCCATACCGGCGGAAAAGCTCGAGGTAGTCCATCGACTGCAGGAGCACATAGCTGAACTCGGTGTAGCTGATCCCGGCCTCCAGCCGGGATCGGACCACGTCGCGGGCGAGCATCCGATTCACCGGAAAGTGCTTGCCGACGTCGCGCAGGAAGTCGAGGACGGGTAGGGAGGCGGTCCAGTCCAGGTTGTTCACTACCGTCGCCGGCTGCGGACCGTCGAAGTCGACGAATCGCTGCACCTGGGCGCGGATCCGCTCCACCCAGGAGCCGACGACGTCCTTGGCGTGCAGAGTCCGCTCGCCCGCGTCCTTCGGGTCGCCGATGAGCCCGGTCGCCCCGCCCACGAGGATCAGCGGCCGGTGCCCGGCCAGCTGCAGCCGCCGAGCGGTCAGCAGCTGCACCAGGTTGCCCGTGTGCAGGCTCGGCGCGGTGGGGTCAAATCCGACGTAGAACGTGACCGGCCCCGCCGACAGCTCGGCGCGCAGCAGGTCGCGGTCGGTCATGTGCGCGACAAGCCCGCGCGCCTCCAGGTCGTCCAGGACATGGCCGGTCACCGGTGCAGGCTAGCCCGCGGGCTGCGCCGGTACGCCGTCACGGTCGGGGCGCCGGCGACCCAAAAGCGCCACGGTCGGTCGGCGGCCCGGGAGACGCCGACGCGTGGGCCGGCAGCAACCGAAGAGGGCGGCTCACCCGCCATCAGCGTCAACGGTCCACCTGCCCCCAAGTCGTCGCCGTTGTGCCGGCCGTCGATGCCGAGCGCACGGGTAAGGCACGCCGGGCCGCGGGCCAGCGCGCTGTCGGCGAC
>JALYQN010000148.1 GCA_030855835.1 Actinomycetota bacterium
ACCGCGGTGGACCTGACCCGCGACGCTGACGGCTGCTCGACGTTGTGCGGGCCGGTCCGGTACCGCCTACGCGTCCTGGTTGCATGCGCAGTCGGCGCGGCTCGATCCCGCGACCGCCTACCTCCCCCATCCAGAGGAGATCTCCATGTACTCCGCCAACCGGCGCCTGTGGCCTGCGGACTCCTCTGCCCCCAACGACCGCGTTACCGACGTTCACCGCAGAGAAGGAAAGTTGTAGGGATCGGACGACCCGGTGGGACGCTGGTGCCGGCGGTGGCCGCCCTCCGACGCGCGGGGGTGCCAACGCTGTCGTAGGCGCGACGGTCGGTCGACAGCTCAGCCAAGGGCATCCGGTCTCGGCCGCGCTGGTCGAGGGCCTGGCTCAGCGCGGACTCGACTCCGACACGTGAGACGTCCGCCCCGAGCCGCAACTCGACGCCAACTGAGACTTCCGACCTCCAGCATGGAAGCGGACGCGTCGGGCGTTGGCGATCACAGCGACCTGTCGGGGCCGGTACAGCTGCCGCCCGTCGGGCGCAGCCTCGTACGGCAGCTTCCCGGCCGCGGTCAGCTGATGGACCCCGGCCCGGACACCCCGAGCACCTTCGCCACCTGGGCGGCAATGAGCCAGGTCGGGTCACCGAGGCGCCACCGGCCGAGCGAGTACGCCTCGACGTCGGCCCGAAGCAAGCCAGCCTTGGCATGCCTGGCAACCGGCCTCGGACGGGCCTTCCACACCAGCCGGGACACCGACAACTCCCGGATCCCGAGCAGGACCCCGGCCTGGGCATGGGTCAGCCGGTGTGCCGGCACCTGGTCGAGGGCGAGCGCTGCCACCCAGCCAGTGTGCCCGGCAGTCTGGCAGCAGCCCACGACAGCCGGGCGAGCTCGGGTTGGATCCGTTCAGCCAGTCTCCGCAAGGGCGTTGATGAGTTGGTCCAGCTCGTCGTCGGTGTTGTAGTAGTGGACAGACGCGCGAACGAGGTCGGGCAGTCCGCGGGTCGCCAGGTCGAGGCGTGCGTAGCCGACGAACGACACGCTCACGTTGACACCTCTGCTGGAGAGCTGTTGCTGGACCTTCTGTGCGGAGACGCCGTCGACGGTGAATGTGACGATGCCGCAGCGGCGCCGGCCTTGGTCGTGCACGTGCACTCCTTCCACGCTCGTCAACAGTTAGCGTGGTCGTTCGGCGAGTCCGGTGACGCGTGCTTCGATCGCTTCCAGACCCCAGGACAGGGCGTAGTCCACGGCGACGCCGAGGCCGATCCTGGCCGCGTAGTTGGTTTCCCAGTTCTCGAAGCCGCATCGAGGACGCGGTCTCTGCCACTCGGGCAGCTCAAGGAGGGCACATCGCCGGCGGTGGCTCGGCACTCGTGCACGCCGCCGAGGGCCTGACCGGCGGGCTGGGGCGGAGCGGCGACGAGGCTACCGGCGTCACGATCATCAGGTGCGCCGCGGAGGAGCCGCTGCGGTGGATTGCCGAGAACGGTGGCGAGCCGGGCCTGGTGATCGTGTCCAAGGTACGCGAGCACGGAGCCGGCGTCGGCTACAACGTCGTGACCCGTGAGTACGGCGACCTGGTTGCCCAGGGCGTGCTCGACCCGGTCAAGGTGACCCGCTCGGCTCTGGCCAACGCGGCCTCCATCGCCGCCATGCTGCTGACGCCCGAGACCCTGGTCGTCGACAAGCCGGCCGGCGAGGACGAGTCCAACGGCGGGGGGCACGGGCACGGCCACAGCCACTTCCCCACTGCAAGAACGAACCACCACCGCCAGGGGAGGTCTTCCGGAACTCCGGGAGACCGCCCCTCGCGGTGTGCCGCGCTGGCCGAGCTTCGGGCCGGTTACGGCAGCATCCACTCCAGCACGGTGGTCTGCGCGACCACCAGGATGCACATGATCGCGAGCAGGCCGATCGACCAGCCGATGACCTTGCGGAACAGGTCGCCCTCCCGGCCGGCCAGGCCGACCGCGCCGGCGGCGATCGCGAGGTTCTGCGGGGAGATCATCTTGCCGAGCACGCCGCCGGACGAGTTCGACGCGGCCATCAGCGCCGGGTCGAGACCCGCGCCTTCGGCGGCCGTGACCTGCAAGCCACCAAACAGCGAGTTCGAGGACGTGTCCGACCCGGTGACGGCGACGCCCAGCCAGCCCAGCACCGGCGAGAGCACCGCGAAGGCCGAGCCCGCGGCGGCCATCCAGGTGCCCAGCGACACCGTCTGCCCCGACAGGTTCATCAGGTAGGCGAGCCCGAGGACGATCATCACCGTCGCGATGGCGGGGGCCAGCTGTCGGTAGGTCGCAAGGTACGCCTTGACGGCCTGCGCCGGTCGCAACCCGATCGTGACCATGGTGAGCAGCCCCGCGAAGATCAACAGCGTCCCGGTGGCCAGCAGCCAGTTGAACTCGAAGTTCGTCAGGTCCGCCGGCCCACCGTCGGCGGCCCGGAGGTCGGACAGGCCCGGCCAGGTGAAGGTCACGGTCGGGCGGTCCAGCAGGGTGTTCACGGCCGGGATCTGGGCGATCGAGAAGATCACGATGATGATCGCGTACGGCGAGTACGCGCGGGCGATGTTGGCTCGGGTGTCGTCGAGGTGCACGGTGTCGCTGTCGCTGTTGCTGTCGCTGTCGCTGTCGGAGTCGGTGTCGGCCGGCGGGCCGCTCGCCGCGCCGGCACCGCCCCGCGCACCGGTCCAAACCGGCTCGGACTCGCGGTCACTCTCGGTGTAGGACTCCGCGGGGTGCCATACCCGCAGCAGCGCGACCGTGGCCACCGCGCCGGCGATGGCCGCCACGATGTCGGTCAGCTCCACCGAGAAGTAGTTCGAGGTGACGAACTGGGCGAGCGCGAAGGCGACCCCGCACACGACCGCTGCCGGCCAGACCTGGCGGACGCCCTTGCCCTTGTCGATGATGAACACCAGCGCCAGCGGCACGAACACGGCCAGGAATGGGGTCTGTCGCCCGACGATGGCCCCGAGGGTGTCCTGGGGCAGACCGGTGACCTCCGCCAGGGTCACGAT
>JALYQN010000158.1 GCA_030855835.1 Actinomycetota bacterium
CCGGGCCACCACTGCGGCCTCGGTGCCGAACGCACGCTCACCGATGACCCCCGCCCCGCCGACGGTGTCGACGTCCGCGACCGGGGCGAAGTCGACGTCGAGGCCCATCTCGGCCATCTCCTGCCCCACCCCGCGGGCACTGACCAGCCCCGCGGTCGGGTCGCCGTCGAGCTCGCGGGCGGCCGGCTGTGCGGTGGACGCCGGCCCCGGCAGCCGGGACACCAGTCCGCCCTCCTGGTCGGTGAACAGCAGCGTCGGCACGCCGCCGCGACGGGAGGCCCGGTGCAGCCCACGGGACAGGGACGTCACCTGCGCGACCGACGAGACGTTCTCGTCGAAGTAGACGATTCCCCCGGGCTGAAAGCGCTCGGCGACCTCGGCCGGTGTGTTCAGCCCGAACGCGGCCAGGTTGGCCGCTGCGGCCGAGGGCCCCACCCGAGTCGGCGCCCGGCCGGCCACGGTCACCACCTGCACCTGATGGCTCAGCTGGCGCAGCGACATCTCGTCGACCCGCTGTTGCAGTCGGTCCGACGGCGCCCGGGCGACGGCCGGGCTCGGCTGGTCGCTGGCCGGTGGCCGCGGCGGCGTCCGCGGGTCTGGGGCGTCGGCCCGGTCACTCGGCCCGCTGCCCCCCACGCAGGCCGTGACCGCCAGGACGCCCCCGGCCACCACGACCAGCGACGCCGGTCGTACGACCCGTGGCCGCACCTAGTCGATCCGCCCGTAGGCGGGGGCGACCTTGTTGATGGCGTCGCCCATCCGGTGGATGCGCATCGCGTTCGTGGAGCCGGGGATCCCCGGCGGGCTGCCGGCGACGATGACGACCTCCTCGCCCTCCTGACAGCGCCCTATCTCGAGCAGGCTGTGGTCGACCTGCATGACCATCTCGTCGGTGTGCTCGACCGTCGCGGTGAAGAAGGTCTCGACCCCCCACGTCAGCGCCAGCTGGGAGCGCACCGCCTGCACCGGGGTGAACGCGAGCAGCGGCACCGGGCCGCGGTAGCGGGCCAGCCGGCGCGCCGAGTCGCCGGACTGGGTGAACGCGACGATCAGCTTCGCACCGACCGCCTCGGCGACCTGGGCGGCGGCTCGGCAGACGATGCCGCTGCGGGTCTTCGGCCGCCAGTCGATGGCGGCCATCTGGTCGAGACCGTGGTTCTCCGTGGAGGCAACGATCCGCGCCATCGTCGTCACCGAGTCGATCGGGTAGTCCCCGATGCTGGTCTCGCCCGACAGCATCACCGCGTCGGCCCCGTCGAGGACGGCGTTTGCCACGTCGGATGCCTCGGCCCGGGTGGGCCTCGGGGCCGAGATCATCGACTCCAGCATCTGTGTCGCCACGATCACCGGCTTGGCGTTGCGACGCGCCCGGTCGATGATCGTCTTCTGCACGATCGGCACGTCCTCCAGCGGCAGCTCCACGCCGAGGTCACCGCGGGCCACCATGAAGCCGTCGAAGGCGTTGATGATGTCGTCGAGGTTGTCCATCGCCTGCGGCTTCTCGATCTTGGCGATGACCGGAAGCAGCACGCCGACCTCGTTCATGACCGCGCGCACCGCATCGACGTCGGATCCGCGTCGTACGAACGACAGTGCCACCATGTCGACTGGCATCGCCAGCGCCCACCGCAGGTCGTCGACATCCTTGTCCGCCAGGGCCGGGGCGCTGACGTCGACGCCCGGCAGGTTGATGCCCTTGTTGTTGCTCAGCATGCCGCCCACCTCGACCTCGGTGACGACGTCGGTGTCGGTGACCTCGGTGACGCGCAGCCGCAGCGCGCCGTCGTCGAGCAACACCTCGTCGCCAGGCTTGACGTCGCCCGGCAGTCCGGCATAGGTCGTGGAGACGATCGCGGCATCTCCTTCGACGTCGCGTGTGGTGATGGTGAAGACGGCGCCGACCGCCAACCTGGCCCTGCCGTCGACAAAGCGGTGCACCCGGATCTTCGGGCCCTGCAGGTCGGCGAGCACCCCGACAGCGCGGCCGGTCTCGTCGGCCGCGGTGCGTACGCGCAGGCACGACTGCTCGTGGTCGGCGTGGTTGCCATGGCTCATGTTGAGCCGGGCAACGTCCATCCCCGCCTCGGCGAGCTGACGGATCCGCTCGGCCGACGCCGTCGCCGGCCCCAGAGTGCATACGATCTTGGCCCTTCGCACCGCCCCACCCTAGGCGCAGCACGAATCCGGCGAGCCGCGGCGAATGGTCACCCGGTCCGCGCCGACACGGGCTGAGCTTTCAGGCTGGGTCGGGTCACGCGGTGAGGGGGCGGGCGGTGGCGGGGATGGGCGCCGGCAGCGACGTCGAGCCGGTCAGCCAGGCGTCGACGGCCGCGGCGCACGCCCGGCCCTCGGCCATCGCCCACACGATCAGCGACTGCCCACGACCGGCGTCACCAGCGACGAAGACACCGGGCCGGTCGGTCTGGTAGCCGGCATCGCGCCGGATCGCGCCCCGCTCGTCGATGCCCAGTCCCAGCTGCTCGATCAGGGGCCCCTGCTCGGGGCCGGTGAACCCCATCGCCAGCAGCACCAGCTGGGCCGGCAGCTCGCGCTCGGTGCCCTGCATCGGCGTCGGCCGGCCGTCGCGCATGTCGACGTCCACCAGCCGCAGCGACGCAACCCGGGCCTCGCCGTCGCCGACGAACTGCTCGGTCGAGACTCCGTACACCCGCTCGCCGGACTCCTCATGCGCCGACGACACCCGGAAGATCATCGGGTACGTCGGCCACGGCTGGGTGGGCACCCGTACGTCGCCGGGCCGGGCCATGATCTCCAGCTGAGTCACCGACCGGGCTCGCTGCCGGATGACCGTGCCCAGGCAGTCGGCCCCGGTGTCACCACCACCGATGATCACCACGTCCTTGCCCTCGGCGGTGACCTGCTCGTCGACGGTCTCACCGAGCGCGACGCGGTTCGCCGGCGGCAGGAAGTCCATCGCCTGGACGATCCCGGACAGCTCCCGCCCGGGGACCGACAGGTCACGGGGCACGGTGGCGCCGACGGCGAGGACGACCGCGTCGTACCGGTCCCGCAGCCGTGCGCCGGTCAGGTCGGTGCCGACGTCCACACCCGGCCGGAAGACGGTTCCCTCCCGACGCATCTGGTCGATCCGCCGGTCCAGCTGGCGCTTCTCCATCTTGAACTCCGGGATGCCGTAGCGCAGCAGCCCACCGACCTTGTCCGCTCGCTCGAGCACCGCGACGGTGTGGCCGGCACGGGTGAGCTGCTGGGCAACCGCCAGCCCCGCGGGACCGGAGCCGACCACCCCGACCGTGCGCCCGGTGAGCCACTCCGGCGGCTGCGGCACCACCGTGCCGGACTCCCAGGCCTTGTCGATGATCGCGACCTCGACGTTCTTGATCGTCACCGCGTCGGCGTTGATCGCCACCACGCAGGCCGGCTCGCACGGCGCGGGGCACAGTCGCCCGGTGAACTCGGGGAAGTTGTTGGTCGCGTGCAGTCGCTCGGAGGCGGCCGGCCAGTCGCCGCGCCAGACCAGGTCGTTCCACTCCGGGATGAGGTTGCCCAACGGGCACCCCTGATGGCAGAACGGGATGCCGCAGTCCATGCACCGCCCGGCCTGCTCGGCGATGATCGGCAGCAACGCCCGGCCGGCGCCGCCCGGGTAGACCTCGTTCCAGTCCCGGATCCGTTCCTCGACCGGGCGCCGCTCCGCGACCCGTCGTGGGGTGGTCAGGAAACCCTTCGGGTCACCCATGGCTCTCACCCACGGCTGGCCGCACCCATCATCGCCGCAACCGTGTCGTCCTCGTCCAGCCCGGCCCGCTCGGCCTCGGTCCGTGCGGCCAGTACCCGCTCGTAGTCCAGCGGCATCACCTGGCTGAAGCGTCGCACCGCCGCCGGCCAGTCGGCCAGCAGCGCCCCGGCCACCGGTGACCCGGTCTCCTCCGCGTGCCGGCGCACCAGCTCGCACAGCTCGCCGGCCAGGGCCGCACCGGACTCGGTCGGGCCGCCGTCGCACACCGGCACCAACCGCACCATCTCGGTGTTGACCCTCTTCTCGTCCAGGTCCAGCACGTACGCGGTGCCCCCGGACATGCCGGCGGCGAAGTTGCGGCCAACCGGCCCGAGGACGACCACGCGGCCACCGGTCATGTACTCGCAGCCGTGGTCACCGGTGCCCTCGACGACCGCCGTGGCACCGGAGTTGCGCACGCAGAACCGCTCACCCACCTGGCCGCGGCAGAACACCTCGCCGGCGGTCGCGCCGTACGCGATGACGTTGCCGGCGACGATCTGCTCCTCGGCGGCGAACGGCGCGGCACGGTCGGGGCGCAGCACGATCCGTCCGCCCGACAGCCCCTTTGCCAGGTAGTCGTTGGCGTCGCCCTCGAGTCGGAGCGTGACGCCACGAGGCACGAACGCGCCGAAGGACTGCCCAGCCGAGCCTGTGAACGTCAGGTCGATCGTGCCGTCGGGCAACCCGTCCGGCCCGCGAGCCTTGATGACCTCGTGGCCCAGGATCGTGCCTACCGTGCGGTTGACGTTGCGGATGCCAAGCCGCGCCCGCACCGGCTCGCCGCCCTCGAGGGCGCCCGCGCACAGCTCGAGCAGCTCGTTGTCCAGCGCCCGTTCGAGCCCGTGGTCCTGCGCCCTGGTGCAGTGCAGCGCAGCCCCGTCACCCAGCACCGGCACGTGCAGCACCGGCGTCAGGTCGAGTCCGTGCGCCTTCCAGTGCTCGACCGCCGGGCGGACGTCGAGCGCCTCGGCATGACCGACGGCCTCGTCGAGGCTGCGGAAGCCGAGCTCGGCGAGCAGCTCGCGGACCTCCTGCGCGACGTAGGTGAAGAAGCGCTCCACGAACTCCGGCTTGCCGGCGAACCGTCTGCGCAGGTCGGGATTCTGGGTGGCGACGCCGACCGGGCAGGTGTCGAGGTGGCAGACCCGCATCATGATGCAGCCGGACACCACCAGCGGCGCCGTCGAGAAGCCGTACTCCTCCGCGCCCAGCAGGGCGGCGACCACGACGTCGCGGCCGGTCTTCAGCTGTCCGTCTGTCTGCACCACGATCCGGTCCCGCAGCCCGTTCAGCAGCAGCGTCTGCTGGGTCTCGGCCAGCCCCAGCTCCCACGGCGCGCCGGCGTGCTTCAACGAGGTCAGCGGCGCGGCGCCGGTGCCGCCGTCATGGCCGGAGATGAGCACCACGTCGGCGTGCGCCTTGGACACCCCCGCCGCGACCGTGCCGACCCCCACCTCGGCCACCAGCTTGACGTGGATGCGCGCCGACGGATTGGCGTTCTTGAGGTCGTGGATGAGCTGTTTGAGGTCCTCGATCGAGTAGATGTCGTGGTGCGGTGGCGGCGAGATCAGCCCCACCCCGGGCGTCGAGAACCTGGTCTCGGCGATCCACGGGTAAACCTTCGGTCCCGGCAGCTGGCCGCCCTCGCCCGGCTTCGCGCCCTGGGCCATCTTGATCTGGATGTCGGTGGCATGGGTGAGGTAGTCCGCGGTCACGCCGAAGCGGCCGGACGCCACCTGCTTGACCGCGCTGCGCCGCTCAGGGTCACGCAGCCGCGCCGGATCCTCGCCGCCCTCACCGGTGTTCGACCGGCCGCCGAGCCGGTTCATCGCGATTGCCAGCGTCTCGTGCGCCTCCTTGCTGATCGAGCCGTACGACATCGCCCCGGTCGAGAAGCGCTGCACGATCTGCTCGACCGGCTCCACCTCGTCGAGCGGCACCGGCTTCCGCCCGGAGGCGAAGCCGAACAGCCCGCGCAGGGTCATCAGCCGCCGGGACTGCTCGTCGACGCGAGCGGTGTAGGCCTTGAACACCTCGTACTGCCCTGAGCGGGTCGCGTGCTGCAGCCGGAAGACGGTCTCTGGGTCGAACAGGTGCTCCTCGCCGTCGCGCCGCCACTGGTACTCACCACCGATCTGCAGCCGGCGGTGCGCCTGGGGCACGCCGTCGGTGGGGTAGGCCCTGGTGTGCCTGCGCCGCACCTCCTCGGCCACGACATCGAGGCCGATCCCGCCGAGCTTGCTGGTCGTCCCGGTGAAGTACCGGTCCACCACCTCCTGCGACAACCCGATCGCCTCGAAGATCTGCGCCCCGGTGTACGACGCCACCGTCGAGACGCCCATCTTGCTCATCACCTTGAGCACGCCCTTGCCCAGCGCGCGGACCAAGTTGCGGACCGCCTGCTCGGGCTCGATGTCGGACAAGATCACGCCCGCGCGCGCCAGGTCCTCGGCCGACTCCATCGCGAGGTACGGGTTGATCGCGGCCGCGCCGTAGCCCATCAGCAGCGCGACATGGTGCACCTCGCGCACGTCGCCGGCCTCCAGCACCAGCGCGACCTGTGTACGCGTGCGCTCCCGCACCAGATGGTGGTGGACCGCGGCGGTGAGCAGCAGCGACGGGATCGGGGCCAGCTCCGGGGTGGCATGCCGGTCGGACAGCACCAGGATGCGCACGCCCCGCGCGATCGCCGCCGACGCCTCCCCGCAGAGCTCGTCGAGGTGCTCGGCCAGCTCCGGCCCGCCACCGTCGACCGGGTACAGGCCCTTCAGCACGACCGCGTCGAATCCGGGCAGGTCACCGTCGTAGTTGATGTGGATCAGCTTGGCCAGCTCGTCGTTGTCGATCACCGGGAACGGGAGCACCACCTGCCGGCAGGATGCCGGGCCGGGTGCGAAAAGATTGCTCTCCGGCCCGATCGAGCCCGCCAGCGACGTGACCAGCTCCTCGCGGATCGCGTCCAGCGGCGGGTTGGTCACCTGCGCGAACAGCTGGCCGAAGTAGTCGAACAGCAGCCGGGGACGCTGCGAGAGCACCGCGATCGGCGTGTCGGTGCCCATCGACCCGATCGGCTCCACTCCGACGCGCGCCATCGGCGCGACGAGCAGACGCAGCTCCTCCTCGGTGTAGCCGAAGACCTGCTGGCGCCGGGTCACCGAGGCGTGGGTGTGCACGACGTGCTCACGCTCCGGCAGGTCATCGAGATGGATGAGCCCGGCGTGCAGCCACTCGCCGTACGGGAGCTCGGCGGCGAGGGTGGCCTTGATCTCGTCGTCCTCGACGATGCGGTGCTCGCCGACGTCGACCAGGAACATCCGTCCCGGCTGGAGCCGGCCCTTGCGCACGATCGTCGCCGGGTCGAGGTCGAGCACGCCGACCTCGGAGGCCAACACGACCAGCCCGTCGTCGGTCACCCAGTAGCGCCCGGGGCGCAGGCCGTTGCGGTCCAGCACCGCACCCACCTGTCGCCCGTCGGTGAACACGATGGACGCCGGCCCGTCCCACGCCTCCATCAGGGCCGAGTGGTAGCCGTAGAAGGCCCGTCGGTCGGCGTCCATCTCGGCGTGGTTCTCCCACGCCTCGGGAATCATCATCAACACCGCGTGCGGCAGGGCGCGGCCACCCAGGTGCAACAGCTCGAGCACCTCGTCGAAGGACGCGCTGTCGGACGCGGTCGGGTCGCAGATCGGGAACAGCCGGTCCAGGTCGCCGGGAATGAGGTCGCTGCGCAGCAGCGCTTCCCTAGCCCGCATCCAGTTGCGGTTGCCCTGGATGGTGTTGATCTCACCGTTGTGCGCGGTGAAGCGGAACGGGTGCGCCAGCGGCCAGCTCGGGAAGGGGTTGGTCGAGACCCGGCTGTGCACGACCGCTAGTGCCGAGACGAGCCGCTGGTCGCACAGGTCGGGGTAGAACACGTCGAGCTGCTCGGGCGTCAGCATCCCCTTGTAGCCCAGCGTCCGGCTCGACAGGGTCGCGAAGTAGACCCCCACCTCGTGCTCGGCACGCTTGCGCAGGCAGAAGGCCATCCGATCGAGACCGATCCCGCGTACGGGAGCGCCGCACGCGGCCACGAACAGCTGTACCGGCGCCGGCATGCCGGCGCGCGCGGTGCACCCGAGCGGCTCCGGGTCGTGCTCGACCGGACGCCAGCCGAGCACCCGCAGCCCCTCCTCGCCGGCGAGCTGCTCGACCCGGGCGCGGGCCTTGTCCTGCTTGTCCACGTCGGTGGGCAGGAACGCGGTGCCGACGGCGTACGAGCCGGCTGTGGGCAGGGCGAAGCCGCACACCTCGGCCAGGAAGGCGTGCGGTACCTGGAGCAGGATCCCGGCGCCGTCGCCGGAGTCCGGCTCGGAGCCCGAGGCGCCGCGGTGGTCGAGACTGCGCAGCGCGGTGATGGCGCGGGTGACCACGTCGTGGGAGGCGACCCCGGTGAGCGTGGCGACGAAGGCGACGCCGCACGAGTCGTGCTCGTGCCGGCCGTCGTACAGGCCCTGAGGAGCGGGGGTGGCGGGCAACGGACCACCTCTCGTCGTCGGTATCAGCGGGAGCCGGCCGGTCGCGGCTGGCGCGGGAGGATTCTGGCCCGGTCAGGGTGCTGAGGCTAGCGGCACGGGCAGGCCCGCGGCACCGTCAGGCGAGGGTGACGCCGACCAGGCTGCCGACCAGGTATGTCAGCGCGGCGGCCGCTCCGCCGAGCACGAGCTGGCGGATCCCGCCGTACCACCAGGTTCGGTAGGTGACCGTGGTGACGACCGCGCCGCACACGAACATCCCGACCAGCGACAGCACCACTGCGGGCAGCAAGGTGGACGCACCCAGCAGATACGGCAGCACCGGCACCAGGGCGCCGACAGCGAAGGCGAGGAACGAGGACGCCGCGGCCAGCATCGGCGAGGCCAGGTCACGCGCGTCGACGCCGAACTCCTCCCGGGCGTGCACCCGGACCGCGTTGTCCAGGTCGCTGTGCACCTGGGCGGCGACCTGCGAGGCCAGGTCGGGAGTCAGCCCCTTGGCGACGTACATCGCGGCCAGCTCGGCCATCTCGGCCGACTGGTTGCGGGCGATCTCACCGCGCTCGATGTCGATCTGGGCCTGTGCGAACTCCGACTGGCTGGCCACCGAGGTGTACTCGCCTGCCCCCATCGAGAAGGCGCCGGCGGCGAGGCCGGCCAGCCCCGCCAGCACGACCAGCTGCGAGTCGTCGCCGCGGGTGCCGCCGACGACGCCGGCGATGAGCGCGAAGTTGGACACCAGCCCGTCCATCGCGCCGAACACCGCGGGTCGCAGCCAGCCACCGGTGACGTCGGGGTGCTCGTGCTGCACCCGTGTGACCACCTGCTCTGCCGGATCACTCACGGGTGGTCCCCTCCGGTGCGTTGGCGGTGTCGCCGGCGGTGTCGCCAGCCGTGTCGCCGGCCGTGTCTCCGGCCGTGTCTCCGGCCGGTTCGCGGCCCCGGCGCCACACGCTGGTCTCCCGGCCCGGTCGCAGCCGGCCCACCACGACGACGTACGCGGTGGCGAGCACGAAGATCACGATCGAGGTCCACACGTTCAGCCGGAACGGGCCGATCATCTCAGCCTCGTCGATGCGGAGGGCCTCTATCCACCCCCGGCCGAGGGTGTACAGCGCGACGTACGCGGCGAATGCGCGGCCGTGGCCGAGCCGGAACCGGCGGTCGAGCCAGATCACGGCCAGCGCGACACCCACGTTCCACAGGCACTCGTAGAGGTAGGTCGGGTGGAACGTGGCGTACTGCTCGAAGCCGACCGGGCGGTTGAGCGGGTCGATCTCCAGGGCCCACGGCAGCGTCGTGGGCTCGCCGAACAGCTCTTGGTTGAACCAGTTGCCCCACCGGCCGATCGCCTGCGCCAGCACGATGCCGGGGGCAACCGCGTCGCCGAACGGCGGCAGCGCCACCCCCGCCCGGCGGGCGCCGATCCAGGCGCCGACTGCGCCGAGGGCGACTGCGCCCCAGATACCGAGCCCGCCCTCCCAGACC
>JALYQN010000174.1 GCA_030855835.1 Actinomycetota bacterium
GGCTTGGCCTGGTCACACAGAGTCTCCCCGGTGGTGGTGTCCTTGAGACCCATGACAGCCACGATGTGGCCGGCGCCGACGCTGGCGATCTCCTCGCGCTTGTTGGCGTGCATCCGGTAGATCTTGCCGATCCGTTCCTTCTTGCCCTTGGTCGGGTTCAGCACCGTCGTCCCGGTGTCCAGGCGCCCCGAGTAGACGCGGAGGTAGGTCAGCTTCCCGAGGTGCGGGTCGGCCATGATCTTGAATGCCAGCGCGGAGAACGGCTCCTGCTCGTTGGGCAGCAGTGGCACCTGCACCGTCTCGTCCTTGATGTCGTGCCCGGCGATAGCCGGCACGTCGACCGGCGACGGCAGGTAGGCCACAACGGCGTCGAGCAGCGGCTGCACACCCTTGTTCTTGAACGCCGTGCCGCACAGCACCGGGGTGAGGGCGCTGGCCAACGTGGCCCGGCGAATCGCCCTCTTCAGCGCCTCGACCGTGGGCTCCTCACCCTCGAGGTACAGCTCCATCATCTCGTCGTCGGCCTCGGCGATGGTCTCCAGGAGCCGGTCGCGCCACTCCCGTGCGGTGCCTGTGTGGCTGGCCGGAATGCTCTCCAGCGCGTAGTCCTCACCCTTGGCGGTCTCGCCGCGCCAGGTGAGCGCGCGCATCTCGACCAGGTCGATGACCCCGATGAAGTCGCTCTCGGTCCCCAGCGGCACCTGCAGTACCAGTGGCACCGCAGCCAGGCGGGTGACCAGCATGTCGACGCAGCGGTGGAACTCCGCGCCCGTGCGGTCCAGCTTGTTGACGAAGCAGATCCGGGGAACCTTGTACCGGTCGGCCTGACGCCACACCGTCTCGGACTGCGGCTCCACGCCGGCGACGCCGTCGAAGACCGCGACCGCGCCGTCCAGCACCCGCAGCGAACGCTCCACCTCGACGGTGAAGTCGACATGACCGGGGGTGTCGATGATGTTGATTGTGTGGTTCTTCCACGCACAGGTAGTGGCCGCGGAGGTGATGGTGATCCCGCGCTCCTGCTCCTGCTCCATCCAGTCCATCGTTGCGGCGCCCTCGTGGACCTCGCCGATCTTGTAGTTGATGCCGGTGTAGAACAGGATGCGCTCGGTCGTGGTGGTCTTCCCGGCGTCGATATGCGCCATGATCCCGATGTTTCGCACACGGCCCAGGTCGGTCGTGATGTCGACAGCCACTGTGGACGTCTTCCTGTCTCGTTCGAAGGGCGGTGAGGGGCGGTCAGCGATGACGGCTGAGCCCGGTCACCAGCGGTAGTGGGCGAAGGCCTTGTTGGCCTCGGCCATCTTGTGGGTGTCTTCGCGCTTCTTCACGCTGCCGCCGAGGCCGTTGGAAGCGTCCAGCAGCTCGTTCATCAGGCGCTCAGCCATGGTCTTCTCGCGACGCTCACCAGAGAACCGGACCAGCCAGCGCATGGCCAGCGTGGTCGAGCGACCCGCCCGGACCTCGACCGGCACCTGGTAGGTAGCCCCACCGACTCTGCGGCTCTTGACCTCGAGGGTGGGCTTGACGTTGTCCATGGCCCGCTTGAGCGTGACCACGGGGTCGACGCCGGACTTGTCGCGGGCGCCCTCCATGGCGGTGTAGACGATCCGTTGTGCCACCGACTTCTTGCCGTCGAGGAGCACCTTGTTGACCAGCTGGGTGACCAGCGGGCTGCCGTACACGGGGTCGATCTCCACGTGTCGCTTGGCAGGTGGACCCTTGCGCGGCATCAGCTCTTCTCCCTCTTCGCGCCATAGCGGCTGCGAGCCTGCTTGCGGTTCTTGACGCCCTGGGTGTCGAGCGAGCCGCGGATGATCTTGTACCGCACCCCCGGCAGATCCTTCACCCGGCCGCCACGAACCAGCACCATCGAGTGCTCCTGCAAGTTGTGCCCCACCCCGGGGATGTACGCCGTCACCTCCATGCCACTGGAGAGCCGGACGCGGGCAACCTTGCGCAGCGCGGAGTTCGGCTTCTTCGGGGTGGTGGTGTAGACGCGGGTGCACACGCCGCGGCGCTGGGGCGAACCCTTCAGCGCAGGCGTCTTGGACTTCGACACCTTGTCCTGCCGGCCCTTGCGGACCAGCTGCTGGATTGTGGGCACCTGTTCGTACGTCCTTGCCTGGTAAGAGGGACCACCGACTTCGCGTCAGCGGTAAGTGCAGGATGCGGCCGGCGCGCCGATCGACAAGCTCATCGAACGCACGCCTGTGACCCGGGCGTACCCAGGTACGCCAATCGAGGCTACCGGGTGGCCCCACGGGGGTCAAAGCCGATTGCCGGCCCGGCCCCCGTGGGTCCTCAGTTGCGGAACGGCCCGAAGTCGAAGTCAGCCAGGGCCACCGACTGGCCGGTCGGCTGGCCGAAGTCGTAGTCGTACTCGTAACCGGTCAGCGAGTACGCCGCGGCCCGAGCCTCCTCGGTGGGCTCCACCGTGATGTTGCGGTAGCGCTCCAGGCCGGTGCCGGCCGGGATGAGCTTGCCGAGGATGACGTTCTCCTTGAGGCCCATCAGCGAGTCCGAGCGGCCGTGGATGGCCGCGTCGGTCAGCACCCGGGTCGTCTCCTGGAAGGAGGCGGCCGACAGCCACGAGTCGGTCGCCAGTGAGGCCTTGGTGATCCCCATCAGCACCGGGCGACCGGACGCCGGCTGCCCGCCCTCGGCGACCACCCGCCGGTTCTCCTCCTCGAAGCGGATCCGGTCCACCAGGTCACCGGTGAGCAGCTCGGCGGCACCCTGCTCGATGACCGTCACCCGGCGCAGCATCTGCCGGACAATGATCTCGATGTGCTTGTCGTGGATCGACACACCCTGGGAGCGGTAAACCTCCTGCACCTCGTCGACCAGGTGCTCCTGCGCCTTGCGGACGCCGAGGATGCGCAGTACGTCCTGCGGGTCGGGGGTGCCGTGCGTCAACTGGTGTCCGACCTCCACGTGGTCACCGTCGCCGACCAGCAGGCGCGAGCGCTTGCTGACCGGGTAGCTCTGCTCCTCCGAGCCGTCGTCGGGCACGACCACGATCTTGCGGGCCTTGTCGGTCTCCTCCAGCTGTACCCGCCCGGCGCTCTCGGTGATCGGCGCCTTGCCCTTAGGGACACGGGCTTCGAAGAGCTCGACGACGCGCGGTAGACCGTGGGTGATGTCGTCCCCGGCGACGCCGCCGGTGTGGAACGTCCGCATGGTCAGCTGGGTGCCCGGCTCACCGATCGACTGGGCGGCGATGATTCCTACCGCCTCCCCGATGTCGACCAGCTTGCCGGTGGCCAGCGAGCGCCCGTAGCACTTGGCGCAGGTCCCGGTCTTGGCGTCGCAGGTCAGTACCGAGCGCACCTTGACCGACTCGATGCCGGCAGCCACCAGCTCGGTGATCTGCACGTCCCCGATGTCCCCGCCGCCTGCCACCAGCCGCTCCCCGGTCTCGGGGTGCACGATCTGGGTGGCCGATGTGCGGGCGTACGCCGAGGTCTCGGCGTTGTCGGCGACGATGAGCCGGCCGTCCTCCAGTCGGGTGCCGATCCGTTTCGGCAGCCCGCGCTCGGTGCCGCAGTCGTCTTCTCGGATGATGACGTCCTGGCTCACGTCGACGAGGCGGCGGGTGAGGTAGCCCGAGTCAGCCGTGCGCAGCGCGGTGTCGGCAAGCCCCTTGCGGGCGCCGTGAGTCGAGATGAAGTACTCGACGACCGACAGCCCCTCACGGAAGTTTGCCTTGATCGGCCGGGGGATGATCTCGCCGCGCGGGTTGGCGACCAGACCACGCATGGCGGCGATCTGCCGCACCTGCATCATGTTCCCGCGGGCGCCGGAGTGCACCATCATGAAGATCGGGTTCGTCTTCTCGAAGGTCCTCTCCATCGCGTCGGCCACGTCGTTGGTGGCCCGGGTCCAGATCTCGATGAGCTCCTGCCGGCGCTCCTCGTCGGTGATGAGCCCTCGGTCGAACTGTCGTTGAACCTTCGCGGCCTGGTCCTCGTAGCCGGCGAGTATCTCCTGCTTGCCGGGCGGGGTGACCACGTCCGAGATCGCAACCGTGACACCGGAGCGGGTGGCCCAGTGGAAGCCGGTGTCCTTGAGCGCGTCCAGCGAGGCCGCCACGTCGACCTTGGAGTAGCGCTCGGCAAGGTCGTTGACGATCGTGCCGAGCTGGCGCTTGCCCACCTCGTGGTTGACGTAGGCGTAGTCGGCCGGGAGCGCCTCGTTGAACAAGGCGCGGCCGAGCGTGGTCTCGACCAGTGCCGGCCGGCCGGGCTCCCAGCCATCGGGCATCGGCGTGCCCTCCGAGGGGACCAGGTCGGCCAGCCGCAGCCGGATCCGGCTCTGCAGCGTGATCTCCTTGTGGTCGAAGGCCATCACCGCCTCCGCCACCGACCCGAAAGCGCGGCCCTCACCGGGCTCACCCTCCTTGTCGAGGGTGAGGAAGAAGATGCCGATGATCATGTCCTGGGTCGGCATGGTGACGGGTCGCCCGTCCGCCGGCTTCAGGATGTTGTTGGTGGACAGCATGAGGATCCGCGCCTCGGCCTGGGCCTCGGCCGACAGCGGCAGGTGCACCGCCATCTGGTCGCCGTCGAAGTCGGCGTTGAAGGCGGTGCAGACCAGCGGGTGGATCTGGATCGCCTTGCCCTCGATGAGTTGCGGCTCGAACGCCTGGATGCCCAGCCGGTGCAGCGTCGGTGCTCGGTTGAGCAGCACCGGGTGCTCGGCGATGACCTCCTCGAGCACGTCCCAGACGTGCGCGTACCGGTCGCCGCTGCCTGCCCGCTCCACCATTCGCTTGGCGGACTTGATGTTCTGGGCATGGTTGAGGTCGACCAACCGCTTCATCACAAACGGCTTGAACAGCTCCAACGCCATCTGCTTGGGCAGGCCGCACTGGTGCAGCTTGAGCTGCGGGGCGACCACGATCACCGAGCGGCCGGAGTAGTCCACCCGCTTGCCGAGCAGGTTCTGCCGGAACCGGCCCTGCTTGCCTTTGAGCATGTCGGAAAGCGACTTGAGCGGGCGGTTGCCCGGGCCGGTCACCGGACGTCCGCGGCGGCCGTTGTCAAACAGTGAGTCGACGGCCTCCTGAAGCATCCGCTTCTCGTTGTTCACGATGATCTCGGGCGCCCCGAGGTCGAGCAGCCGCTTCAGCCGGTTGTTGCGGTTGATCACGCGGCGGTACAGGTCGTTGAGGTCGCTGGTCGCGAACCGACCGCCGTCGAGCTGCACCATCGGCCTCAGGTCCGGCGGGATCACCGGGACGCAGTCAAGCACCATGCCACGCGGCGAGTTCGTGGTCTCCCGGAACGCGGACACCACCTTGAGGCGCTTGAGCGCACGGGTCTTGCGCTGGCCCTTGCCACCGCGGATGACCTCGTGCAGCGAGGCTGCCTCCGCCTCGAGGTCGAAGCTCTCCAGCCGGCGCTGGATCGCCTCGGCACCCATGTAACCCTCGAAGTACTTGCCGAAGCGGTACTTCATGTCGCGGTACAGCACCTCGTCGCCCTCCAGGTCCTGGACCTGAAGATTCTTGAACCGGCTCCACACCTCGTCGAGGCGGTCGATCTCGCGCTGCGCGCGGTCGCGGCGCTGCTTGACCTCCCGCTCGGCGGCGTCCTTCACCTTGCGGCGCTGGTCCGCCTTGGCACCCTCTGCTTCCAAGGCAGCGAGGTCCTCCTCGAGCTTCTTCAGCCGCTGTTCGATCTCGTGGTCACGACGCTGCTCCATCGAGGAACGCTCGACGTCGATGCGGGCCTCCAGCGAGGACAGGTCGCGGTGCCGGGCGTCCTCGTCGACACGGGTGATCATGTACGCCGCAAAGTAGATGACCTTCTCGAGGTCCTTCGGGGCGAGGTCGAGCAGGTAGCCCAACCGGCTCGGTACACCCTTGAAGTACCAGATGTGCGTCACCGGGGCGGCGAGCTCGATGTGCCCCATCCGCTCGCGGCGCACCTTGCTGCGAGTCACCTCGACACCACAGCGCTCGCAGATGATGCCCTTGAAGCGAACCCGCTTGTACTTCCCGCAGTAGCACTCCCAGTCGCGGGTGGGCCCGAAGATCTTCTCGCAGAACAGGCCGTCCCGCTCCGGCTTGAGGGTGCGGTAGTTGATGGTCTCCGGCTTCTTGACCTCGCCGTGCGACCACTGCCGAATGTCCTCGGCGGTTGCGAGCCCGATGCGCAACTCGTCGAAGAAGTTCACGTCCAACATGGCTTACACCTCCTCCACGCTGCTGGGTTCACGCCGGGACAGATCGATGCCGAGCTCTTCGGCGGCTCGGAACACGTCGTCCTCGGTGTCGCGCATCTCGACCCTTGTGCCGTCGCTGCTCAGCACCTCGACGTTGAGGCACAGCGACTGCATCTCCTTGACGAGCACCTTGAACGATTCCGGGATCCCTGGCTCGGGCACGTTCTCGCCCTTGACAATCGCCTCGTACACCTTCACCCGGCCGAGCACGTCGTCAGACTTGATGGTCAGCAGCTCCTGCAGGGCGTAAGCGGCGCCGTACGCCTCCAGGGCCCACACCTCCATCTCTCCGAACCGCTGACCACCGAACTGCGCCTTACCGCCCAGCGGCTGCTGGGTGATCATCGAGTACGGGCCGGTCGAGCGCGCGTGGATCTTGTCGTCGACCAGGTGGTGCAGCTTGAGCATGTACATGTAACCGACGGCGACCCGCTGGGGGAGCAGCTCACCGCTGCGCCCGTCGAACACCGCCGCCTTGCCGTCCGGGCCGACCAGCCGCTCGCCGTCCCGGTTGGGCAGCGTGGATGCCAGCAGACCGGTAATCTCGTCCTCGCGGGCCCCGTCGAACACCGGTGTGGCGACGTTGCTGTTGGCGGGGGCCGAGCCGGCGTCGATGTCGTGCAGCCGCTGTTGCCAGCTCGGACCCTTGCCAGCCCCGGAGCCCAGGCCGTCGAGCTCCCAGCCGGACTTGGCCACCCAGCCAAGGTGCATCTCCAAGACTTGACCGACGTTCATCCGGCCCGGCACACCCAGTGGGTTCAAGACGATGTCGACCGGCGTGCCGTCCTCGAGGAACGGCATGTCCTCCACCGGCAGGATCTTCGCGATCACGCCCTTGTTGCCGTGCCGGCCGGCCAGCTTGTCCCCATCGGAGATCTTCCGCTTCTGCGCGACGTACACGCGCACCAGCTCATTGACGCCGGGCGGGAGCTCGTCCTCGTCCTCGCGGTCGAAGACGCGGACGCCGATGACCGTGCCGGACTCGCCGTGCGGCACCTTCAGCGAGGTGTCCCGCACCTCACGCGCCTTCTCGCCGAAGATCGCGCGCAGCAGCCGCTCCTCGGGGGTCAGCTCGGTCTCGCCCTTCGGCGTGACCTTGCCGACAAGGATGTCGCCATTGCCGACCTCGGCCCCGATCCGGATGATCCCGCGCTCGTCGAGATCGGCGAGCATCTCGTCGCTGACGTTGGGGATGTCCCGGGTGATCTCCTCCGGGCCCAGCTTCGTGTCGCGAGCGTCGACCTCGTGCTCCTCGATGTGGATCGAGGTGAGCACGTCCTCTTGCACCAACCGCTGGCTGAGGATGATGGCGTCCTCGTAGTTGTGGCCCTGCCACGGCATGAACGCCACCAGCAGGTTCGTGCCGAGCGCCATCTCACCTGCGTCGGTGCAGGGCCCGTCGGCTATCGGCGTGCCCTTCTCCAGCCGGTCGCCCTCGGCGACGAGCGGGCGCTGGTTGATGCAGGTGCCCTGGTTCGAGCGCCGGAACTTGGCCAGCCGGTACGCCCGGGACGCGCCGTCGTCTTGCAGCACCTCCACCAGGTCGGCACTGACCTCGCGGACCACACCGGCCTCTTCGGCCACCACTACGTCCCCCGCGTCGACCGCAGCACGGAACTCCATGCCGGTGCCGACCAGCGGCGCGTGTGAGCGGATCAACGGCACTGCCTGGCGCTGCATGTTGGAGCCCATCAGGGCGCGGTTGGCATCATCGTGCTCGAGGAACGGGATGAGCGCTGTCGCCACCGACACCATCTGCCGCGGCGAGACGTCCATGAAGTCGACGTCGGTGCCAGGCACCAAGCCGACCTCACCGTCGCGCTGGCGAACCAGCACCTGGTCGTCGACGAAGGTGCTGTCGTCGGCCAGGGCCGCATTCGCCTGTGCGATGACGAAGCGGTCCTCCTCGGTCGCGGTCAGGTGTGACACCTCGTCGGTCACCAGGCCGTCGACGACCTTGCGGTACGGGGTCTCGACGAAGCCGAAGGGGTTTATGCGGCCGTACGTCGACAGCGAGCCGATCAGGCCGATGTTGGGACCCTCGGGGGTCTCGATCGGGCACATCCTGCCGTAGTGCGACGGGTGCACGTCGCGCACCTCGTAGCCCGCGCGCTCACGCGACAGCCCACCCGGACCCAGCGCAGACAGCCGCCGCTTGTGGGTGAGCCCGGCGATCGGGTTGGTCTGGTCCATGAACTGCGACAGCTGTGAGGTGCCGAAGAACTCCTTCAGCGCCGCCACCACCGGCCGGATGTTGATAAGGGTCTGGGGCGTGATCGCCTCGACGTCCTGGGTCGTCATCCGCTCCCGCACCACCCGCTCCATGCGGGCCAGGCCGGTACGCAGCTGGTTCTGGATCAGCTCACCGACCGTACGCATGCGGCGGTTGCCGAAGTGGTCGATGTCGTCGGCCTCGACCACGACCTCGCCGAGCGGGCCGGTCACCGAGGTAGCGCCGTCGTGCAGGGCAACGATGTAGCCGATCGCGGCGACGATGTCCTCGACCGTCAGCGTCTGCTGGTCGAAGGCGGCGTCGAGACCGAGCTTTGCGTTGATCTTGTGCCGTCCGACCTTGGCCAGGTCGTAGCGCTTCGGGTTGAAGTAGTAGTTCTCGAGCAGCGTCTGGGCGGCCTCACGGGTCGGCGGCTCACCCGGACGCAGCTTGCGGTAGATGTCGAGCAGGGCGTCGTCCTGGCCGGAGGTGTGGTCCTTCTCCAGTGTCTGGCGGATCGACTCGTACTGACCGAACGTCTCGAGGATCTGCTCAGACGTCCAGCCCAGCGCCTTCAGCAGCACGGTGACGTTCTGCTTGCGCTTGCGGTCGAGGCGGACGCCGACCAGGTCACGCTTGTCGACCTCCAGCTCCAGCCAGGCGCCCCGGGACGGGATCACCTTGGCGGTGAAGATGTCCTTGTCGGACGTCTTGTCGGCGGAGCGCTCGAAGTAGACGCCGGGTGAGCGCACCAGCTGCGAGACGACGACCCGCTCGGTGCCGTTGATGATGAACGTGCCCTTGTCGGACATGAGCGGGAAATCACCCATGAACACGGTCTGGCTCTTGATCTCGCCGGTCTCGTTGTTCATGAACTCGGCGGTCACGAACAACGGGGCCGCGTAGGTAAAGTCCTTCTCCTTGCACTCGTCGACGGAGTACTTCGGCGGTTCGAAGCGGGGCTCGGCGAACGACAGCGACATGGTGCCGGAGAAGTCCTCGATCGGAGAGAGCTCCTCGAAGATCTCGGTCAGCCCGAACTTCTGCGACACGGGGCGATCGGCCGCAACGTCCTGGGCGACCCCGGCACGCCAGTCGTCGTCTCCGACCAGCCAGGAGAAGCTGCGGGTCTGCAGGTCGAGCAGCCGCGGAACCTCACGGGGCTCGGCGATCTTGGCGAACGAGACGCGGCGGGGGGCGCCGGTGGATCGGCTGGGGCGGGGGGTGCTCGTGGTGCTGGACTTGGTCTTGCGGGGGCTGGCGGTGCGCGGGGCGGCCAAGAGTGGTCCTTCCGAGAGCTCGCAAAGTGGTCTCACGGTCCGGGTCGGCGGGTGACCCGAGCGCGGTCTACGGGCACTCCGAACGACCCCGACATGGGGGCAAAAGGGGTGGAAGACAGCACTGCTGTAAAGGGTAGCGCGTCTGCGCGCTCGTGTCGACCCGAGGGACGGTGGACACCTCGGGCTCGCGGCACGAGGATGACTCCTCCTCGCGCCAGCGTCAAGTTCTCCCAGCGGGCCCAATCCCACCGAGTGTCACCGCAGCGCAATCGAACCGGACGAGGTGTCACAGTCCGAGGGCGGTGGCGTTGTCGCGCAGGTACTCGCGCAGGTAAGGCACGGTGAAGTCGACGTGACCGTTCCCGGCCGAGGCGATCACTTCGGCCGCGATCAGCCGCAGCCGGTACTGAGAGGTGTAGTTGGCGTCCTTGCCGAGCCGGCTGGCCACGTCTGCCATCCTCGACGGCCCGTCGTCGGCCGCCATCGCGGCGAGGAACCTGCGGTCCATCGCGGACAGGTCGAACAGCGCCGGCTCGTGGACGAGGGTCCCCATCCGGCGGCGGGCCGCTTGCAGCCCGTCCCGCGCCTGCTCCAGGTCGATCGTGGCGGCCGACTCCTTGCTGCGCCACACCCAGTAACCCACCAGCTGGATGAGGAAGGGGTAGCCGCCGGTGCCGGCTGCCGCCGCCGCCAGCGCGTCGTCGTCGATGGACCGCCCGGCGTCCTGGACGGGTCCGCGCAGCGCGTCCTCGACGTCGATGGTGGCGACCGTGCCGAGGTGGTGCCGGTCAGCACGGCGCAGGAAGGTCAAGACGTCCGCGGTCAGCATGTCGTGGACGGCGGCCGGCAGCCCGGCACCGGCGAAGGCCACCGGTCGCTCCTCGCGGAAACAGTGCTGGATCACCGCACCCAGGGCCTGGATCTCGCTTCGGGCGGCCGCGTGCAGCTCGTCAACGGTGATCAGCAGGCCGGTCCCGTTGTCGGCCAGATGGTCGGTGAGGTCGTTCAGCTGGCTGCGCAGTCCCTGCACGGCGGGCTGCTGGTTCTCGACGTCGAAGTCCACGCCGCCCATCGACATCGGCAGTGTGAGGCCACTGAGCCGGCGCTCGACCTGCGGGAGCTGCAGCCGGCGAGCGGCCTCGGGCAGGCCCTCACCCACGAGCCGCTCGACCAGCCCACGCGTCGCAGTCTCTGATACGACCACCCAACCGCGCTCCTTGGCCTGCGCCTCCGCTTCGTTCAGCATCACCGTCTTCCCGACACCCCTTGCGCCGGAGTACAGCGTGGCGCGACCGGGGCCACCCGGACCCCCGTCGAGCGCGTCACCCCAGGCAAGGATCGCCTGGTCTCGACCCACCAGCAGCGGCGGGGTCGTGCCGAACGACGGTCTGAACGGGTTGCCGGCCATGGCACTCCTCGAGCTGTGTGTTTAGAGTCGTTTAGATTCTAGCAGCGACTTTAGACATCTTTAGATGGTAGGGGGTATGGTCGGGTCGCGTCGGCTGGTCAGCCAGGCACCGATCAGGACGAGGGCGGTGCCGACCAGGGACAAAGAGGCAACGGACTCGCCGGCGAGCACGACGCCTACCCCGATCGCCACCACCGGGATGAAGTAGACGGCCACCGAGCCGCGTTGGCCGACCCGCCCAATCAGCGTGATGAACGCCGCAAAGGCCAGCCCGGTGCTCAGCACGCCGAGCGCGACCATCGCCGACCAGGCG